>CAKSOR010000609.1 GCA_934477985.1 uncultured Eubacteriales bacterium | reverse complement strand
TGTGACGTATGACGGAAAAGATGCAAGCAGATGCGTGCTTAAGGCGTTAGCCGTGAATTGTGCGGTGTTGCCTTAAATAAAATGCGTCGCCCCAGCGGGTTTCCCGCCCAAAAAGACACCTTTAAGGCGGCGATAGGTCGCCGCCCATCGGGCGACCGTTTACGGTTTGGCAGCCCGTGCTGTTTCAGCCCGGGCTGTTGCAGCCCGTTGAAACACCGCCGCAGCGGATATCAATCAATAGTAGAAGTTTGCCGTGCACGCCGAAAGCGGGTAGCTGCTGATGACTTCCTTGTTGATGACGACGCTGTCCGCGTAGCCCGAGACGAGAGTCTGGAGCTTGACCGCGTTGACGGTCGCCGCGAGGTCGCCGATGAGCTCCGACTTGTAGGGCTCGGTGTTGTAGGCGTCGGGCTTGAGGTCGTAGCGCTTGACTATCGAGATGCCGTAGGACGATTCGACCGTCTTGGTCTCGCCGACCTTCATCTTCATGACCGCGCTTGTGATTTCGGAAGGCAGGAAGGTGCACGATGAGGTGATGTAATATCCATCCTCGAAATGTCCCATTCCGGTGTCCTCGCTGTACTCCGCGACGAGCTTGTCGTAGTCCTCGCCGGCGGCGATACGCTTTTCGAGGTCAGCCGCGAGCTCAAGCTGGGCCGCTTTTTCGGTTTCGGTGAGCTCAATTGTCTTGTAAGCCGTGCCATCGTCGTTGACAACGGGATTTCCGTCGGCGTCCTTTTCGTACTTGACGTCGGTGCGGATGAGAATGTGCTTCATGCGGTAGTAATTGTTTTCAAAATACTGAGCGACCTCAGCGTCGGTCGCCTTGTCGATTCCGTTCTCGCCGTAGAGGTAGTCCTGAACCGCCGAGATCTTCGCCTCGGTGATGTAGATCTCCTTGAGCATGTCAGCGTTTACGCCGTATGGCGAGAGCGCCGAGTTGAGCGCCGACTTGCTGCCCGCCTGGGTGATCTTGGTGTCCATCGCCTGGTCGATCTCATTCATTTTCTCGTCGCTGACAGTCAGCTTGTACTCGTCGAAGAGCCCGAGGAGAATGGCGTTCTGCATTATCTGCGAAGCCGCCATCGCGCCGAGATAGTCGCCGACCGTGACGGTGTCGGTCATCTTTGATGTCCAGTACTGCGGGTTGTCGGTCGTCGTGCCGAACATGCTGTAGAGGTACATCGCCTTGTATTTGCTCATCCAGTAGACGAACATATTTGAGGTGATTTTGACTTGTCCGAAGGTCATTGCCGAGGTTGTTGAGCCGCAGCCGGTCAGGAGCGCCAGCGTCATTATGACGGCGAGCACTCCCGCGATCACGCGGCGGAGGTTTTTGTTCTTGAGTTTCAATGTTCTATGCTCCTTGAGTTGAATGGTATACTCTATTATACATCATTTTGCGCGGTTTGTCTATAGATTTGGTGAAAAATTTACAGAATTTTTCGCGTTATTTCGAGGCGTAGCGGAAATACACATACGCGGGTATCGCCGACCAGCCGTGGCAGAGACTTCCGGCGTTTCCGAACGAGGTTTCGCCCTCGATGGTCTCCCAGAAGGTCGTCGCGCCGTGTCTCAGCATGTGCCCCCACTTTGCGGCGATGTCGTCCATCACGAAGCCGAGGTTTGAGCTGTCCTTCATCAAAGCGTCGTAGCGGTAGATGCTGTGGCTGAGTGTGACCTCGATGAGTTTTCCGGATTTCAGCGCGTCAAGCAGCTTTCCGAGTCTTTCAGCCGGAACGGCGCCGGCGCAGACCATCAGCGAGTTTGTCAGCTCACAGTGATGCCAGAGCTTTCCGTCCTTGAGATATGACGCGTAGCAGCCCTTTTCCTCGTCCCAGAAGGCTTCAGAGGCGCGGTTCATCTCGCCGCTGAGCTCTTTCCAGTGCTTTCCGTCCTTGCCGAGCGCGGTCTCAAGCTTAGAGAGCGAATCGAACGCCATCGAGACGAACGCGGTCAGCGGCGCGTCGAG
>CAKSOR010000608.1 GCA_934477985.1 uncultured Eubacteriales bacterium | reverse complement strand
CATGTGGCACGACTGGAACGCCGAGATCGTCGAGTCCGACCTGAAGCGTCTTTCCGAGGCGAACATCAAAGTCATGCGCATGTTCCCGCTCTGGAGCGACTTCCAGCCGCTGCGCATGCACCGTTCAGGCGGAAGCGCCGAGCGCGAGCTCAGAATCGGCGAAGACCCGCTGCCGCACACTGAGGAAGGTCGCGCCGGAGTCGATCCGGTGATGATCGAGCGGTTCAGAGTCTTCCTCGACCTCGCCGAAAAGTACGGCATCAAGCTGATTGTCGGACTTGTAACCGGCTGGATGAGCGGACGCATGTACATGCCCGAAGCTTTCGCCGGCAAAGGACTGTTGACCGATCCGCTGGTAATCAGCTGGCAGACGAGATTTGTCCGCTACATGGTGAGAAAATTCAAGGATCACCCGGCGATCGCGGCTTGGGATCTCGGAAACGAGTGCAACTGTATGCAGGGAATCGGGCGCGACGCGGCGAATGTCTGGGCGTCGCATATCTCGAACGCGATCAAGCTTGAGGACAGAGAGCACCCGGTCGTCTCGGGAATGCACTCGATGCTCCCGACCGGCTCGTGGACGCCGGAGGATCAGAGCGAGTGTCTCGACATTCTCTGCACGCACCCCTACCCGATCTTCACACCGCACTGTGACACCGACCCGATCAACGAGATGAAGACAATCCTTCATTCGACGGCTGAGACGGTCATGTACGAGACGATAGGCGGAATACCCGCTTTCATCGAGGAGGCGGGAACGCTCGGACCGATGATCGCGAAGGAAAGCGTCGCGGGCGATTACGTGCGCGCGGCGATGTTCTCGGCATGGGCGCACGACCTCAGGGGCTTTGTCTGGTGGTGCGCTAACGAACAGTCAGCGCTCTCGCACACGCCGTACGACTGGAACTCAGTCGAGCGCGAGCTGGGACTCTTCCGCATCGACGGCAGCAAGAAGCCTGTGCTCGAGGAGATGACGAGGTTCACGGATTTCGTCGACAGCTTCGAGTTCGGAAAGCTTCCGCCGCGGATCACCGACGCTGTCTGCGTGCTCAGTGAGGGACAGGACGTCTGGGCGGCGGCTTACGGCAGCTTTATTCTGGCGAAGCAGGCGGGACTCGACATCACGTTCGCTTGGTGCAAGGATGAGATTCCGGAAGCTCCGGCGTACATAGTTCCGGCGATGTCCGGCGACGGTTCGCTGAGGCGTCACGTGACGCTTGATCTCATTGAGCGTGTGAAGAAGGGCGCGAAGCTCTACATGTCGATAAACAACGCTCTGCTCTCGCCATTTGATGTTTTGACCGGACTGAGAGTCGAGACGAGAAGCCGGAGAGTCAAGGAAGACGTTGTGAAGCTTGGCGGCAGCGAGTTCAGGTTCTGGACCGACTTCAAGCTGAAGCTCGAGAATATCGGAGCAGAGGTCATCGCGTCTGACGGCGACGGCAGACCGGCGTTCACAAGATACAAGCTCGGCGAGGGCGAGGTTTACTTCTGCGCGTTCCCGATCGAGAACGACGCGTCCTGCAAGAACGGCGTGGTCAGCGGCGAGTTCGCGGTTCCCTACTGGAAGTTCTACAAGGAGCTTGGTTTCAGAAATCCCGGAAAGATCGCCGAGAGCGATTCGCCGTACATCGGCATCACCGAGCATCCGTTCGACGGCGGGCGTTTGATTCTGGTCCTCAACTACACTCCTGAGGAGCGCGACGCGAAGATTACACTCTCACGCGGACATTTCGAGCGGTTCATCAACGTTTCGGGCGGTAGCTGCTGGTCGGCTGAGGGCGGATTCGCGGTCTCGCTGCCCGGAAATTCGGGAATAGTCGCGGTCATTAAGGACTGAGAAACGCTTCAGCCTGACGGCACGGCTGGCTGAGCCAGCCGTGCCGGGTCGACCGTGCGTCATAGACGCGCGGTCGAGTCACCGACCGGCGCTATGCGCCGGTCGGTGACCGCAGGGAGCGCGCACAGCGCGCTC
>CAKSOR010000607.1 GCA_934477985.1 uncultured Eubacteriales bacterium | reverse complement strand
TATCAGCCGATCGGGATTCAGCTTTCTGATTTCGCCGACAGTCCGCTTGTAGAGCGCGTTCCACTTGGTCGACTCGCCAGACGTTATCTCGTTCATCAGCTCGAAGACTATCTCGCGACCCTTGTCGTGGTATCTGCGCTCAAACTCGAGCCAGAGCGCTACGAATCTGTCCTGATACCCGGGTTCGTCGAGCAGCTTTTTCATGTCGCCGCAGTCGCAGTAGCAGCCGACCGCCTTGTGGAGGTTCAGGATGACATTCAGCCCGTATTCCTTCGCCCAGCCGAGGAAGTCGTCGATGTGTCTGAACACCTCCTCGCGGTAGTGGAAGGGGTTGTCGAACTCCTCGAGCACGATCTGGTCGAACGCCAGACGCACGTGGTCGATTCCGAACGACGCGAAATTCGCGACGTCCTTTTTGGTTATGTACTTGTCGAAGTGCTCGAAATCGCCGATTGTGACGTCCATGCGCTTCTCTTTGGGGAGCTGACCGATGCGCTTGTAGTTGGTGAGCCATCCGCCGAGTCCCATTCCGCGTTTGTAGCCGGTAAAGTCTCTCATGTTTTTACTCCATTTCCGCCGCCATTTCGAAGATGTCGGCAATATACTTTTCGATCTCCGGGCGCGCTTTCTCCATCGACGAGACTATCGTGTCAGCCGACTTGCTGTTGAAAATATCCTTCAGGAAGGATTCGGCGATGACCGCGTCGTACATGATATTGGTTCCGAAGTCGAAGTATATCGTGCTGAACACTATGTCGAGCATGTCCGATGACTCGTTGTCACGCGCCGTCTTGGTCTTGAGCGCGACCTCCTTGTAAACCGGGATGACGTCCTTGTAGCCGTAATAGCTCATTGCCTCGAGGACTATGCCGAGGTTGTCAGCCTTGTCCATGTTGAAGGTCTTCGGGAGCGTCCAGACCGCGCCGCCCCACGCCGCCGAGCAGTAGTTCTCCTGTTTTTCGTCGTACTTCGGCATCGGAAGAATGCCTATGTCGTCCTCCATCGTGCGGAGCTTGTAGATGTCGTTCGGAACGCGCTGCGAGAAGAGCGCATGTCCGTTCTCAAAGAAGTTCGCCGGGGACGCGCCGTGCAGTTCGTCCGCCTTGTTGTACTCATAGCCGTTGCCGACGCTCCACGCCTCGATGAGCTTAGTCATCAGCCCGATGCCCTTCTCGTTCTTGTAGAGCGTGAACTCGTCCTTGCCGTCCGCGTTCTTCTCGGTGAAGTTCATGTTCGAGCCACAAAGAAAGGATGCGATATAGCCCTTAAAACCGCGCCCGAACATAAGACCGTAGACATCGTTCTCATCCCACTCGGCGTTTCCGTTCATGTCTTTGTTGGTCGCCTTCGCGATCGAGAGGAATCTGTCGACCGTCCACTTTTCGTCGCGCACGAGTCCGTAGAGGTCGGTCTGGTCGCCGAGCTCGCTCCAGATGCGCTTGTTGAAGACCATGCAGACCGCTCTTGAAGCCGCCGAGAGCGTCATATTCCCGGCGAGCGCGGTCTGCTTGCCGTCGAACTCATAGACCGAGGTCGCCGCGGGATTCCACCACGCCTTGTCAAGACGGAGATAGGGAATGTTGTGCCAGTCGAGCGTATATGGCAGGTAGCTTGCCGACAGTCCCTCCTGCATTACATAAATGTCGTATGAGTCGTCTCCGGCGAGCACATTCTGCGAGATCCTGTCCTGCACCCTGTCGACCTCATCGGTCATGATCCTGAAGTCGAACCGCTCCTCAAGCGAGGTGTTGCGCTCGTAGATCGCGTCGTCGAGCACATCGCCCGACTGCTCCTCGACGATTATCCGCGTGTTGACCCACGAGAGCGAGTCCTCGGTGTAATTGAGCACACGCATCTCCCAGCCGTCCATCTTCATCTCCGGCAATCCGTCGCCCTCAGGTTCGGTCGTGACCTCAGGCGTCGTCCCGCTGGTCGTTCCGTCAGCCGGTCCGACCGTCTCCGAGCCGCAGGACAC
>CAKSOR010000606.1 GCA_934477985.1 uncultured Eubacteriales bacterium | reverse complement strand
CAGGTGGCGAGCTCCGCTCGCCATCCGCCTCGAACCCGAGGCGGACGGGCACAAAGTGCCCGCCTGCGGGCGCGACCGCCCGGCGGGCGCGCTCTGCGCTGCCGCTATGCGGCAGCGCAGCCGCATTATCCCGGCTATTGCCGGGATAATGCGGGCAGCGCGGGAAACGCCCGCGCTGCCGCCACAAATACTGTCACAGATACTGCTTCAGGAACGCGATCATCTCATTCTTGTTCTTGCAGCCAGAGATATCAAGCATCGACTTCATCCGACGCTTCAAAGTGTTCAGCGACATGTACATGCGCTCACAGATCTCCTCGTATGATTCACCGTCGAGCGAGCGGCGGAGTATCTCGATGTCGGTCTTGTCCGCACCCCCGAGAAGATATTTTATCTGCTGAACATATAGCGCGCCATCCTCGAGATATTCAGTCTTCTCGTTCTCAGTCTCGCGTGCGGAACTGTGCCCCTGCCCCGCGAATCCGCAGTCGATCGTCATCCTGAGCTCCGCGCCCGGAGTCACGTCAAGCAGCGCGAGACAGCCAACCGCCGCGCGCCCAAGCCCGTAATAATCAGTCACCGCGCTCATGACTTCGCCGCCAAGGTCAAATCTCCGGTCGGAAAAGGTCGCGAAACCAATCCCGCCACAGTCAATCCCGGCGGCAGCGAGCCGCCTCTTGAGCATCAGGTAGACAATATCGTTCGTGCAGATGACCGAATCATAGCGCTTCACGTCATGAAGAAATTCGTCGAAGATCCCGAAACCAATGCTGTTGCGATGGTAATAGACCTGGTCCTCAGCTCCGATCGCACTGACAAACGCATCTCTTTTCGCGAGATCGTTCAGCGAGTCGCCGTTGCATGAGACCAGCGCGGTCTTCGTGAAGCCGTTTTCGCGGAACTTTGAAATCAGTGTCCTGATACCGCCCGCGTAATTGAAGGTGACAAAGCTCATTCCGTCAGCATGCTCCGGTGTGAGCAAAACCGGTCTGAAACCCGCGCCGCTCGTTATTGACCTGATCCAGCGTCTTGACGACGAGAGAACAATCGCGTTCTTCCCAGGAAGCGATGAGAGATCCTGGTCAGTCCAGACAGTGAGCCCGCAGCCGCGCTCGGACGCCTCAGCGGTTATCCCGGCGAGATATCGCTCTCCCCAATATATTTTTTCATAGCCGCTCCTCGCGATGACGTTGATATCCATGTCGTTCCTCCCCGCTCGGTTATCGGTTTATTATATCACATTTTTCGACGCATGTCAAGACCGAAATCCGGGAGTTTTTTTATCAAAAAGGGCTTTTCAAAGTCGATTTGATGTGGTATAATATTCTCATAGCCCTGAAGGAAAGAAAGACTTGAAAACAGCTCCTTCAGGCAGCCTGCCGGCAAAGCCGATCAGAAAATCAAAGCAGCGTGGATTGTCACGCGCACCGTAAAAGCAAGAAAGGAATAATATCCATGAAACAAGCAGAACTCTACTATTACAACAGCGCCGAACTTCTCGAGTGCCCGCTCTGGGACGAGAAGCGGCGTCTTATCTGGATGATCGAGATCAGAAAGAACCGCATCTTCGCGGTCTCCCCGGACGATCACTCCTGCCGCACCTTCACGATGCCGAGCCTTGTCGGCTGGATCGCGCTCAGAACCGACGGAACGCTCTACGCGGCGCTCAAGGACGGTATCTACATATTCGATCCCGACAGTGTGCGTCTCGAATTCATCGCTCATCCCGAACCCGACGGGCGTTTCCGCTACAACGACGGTCATATTGATCCGGAAGGACGGATACTTGTCGGCACAAAGGGCGACATCGAGCGCATGGAAGGTCAGGGCGGACTCTATCAGTGCCGCGGCAAAGAATGGCGCAAGCTGATACACGGCACGACCACCGCGAACGGAATGGGATTCTCGCCAGATCTTTCGACCTTCTACTTTATAGACACGCCGTCGAAGAATAT
The DNA here is from genome assembly GCA_934477985.1 of uncultured Eubacteriales bacterium. Taxonomy (GTDB): domain Bacteria; phylum Bacillota; class Clostridia; order Oscillospirales; family CAG-272; genus Flemingiibacterium. The sequence goes on along the minus strand of CAKSOR010000606.1, from coordinate 22 downwards.
CTATGCGTACAGCTACGATCAC
>CAKSOR010000605.1 GCA_934477985.1 uncultured Eubacteriales bacterium | reverse complement strand
CGTGTCATGGTTATTTTGCTCCTTTTGTTATATTATACCACGTTCACGATGGTTTGTAAAGGGAGTGGATTGATTTTTGGGAAACATAATACTGTCGAGGATGCTCCGCGCCGCCGGAACGATTGCTCTGTTACTGCCTCCGACTTGAAATTTCCCTTCATATTTCAGCTTCCAACGATTCGACAAGCTCGTCGATCACTCCGTTTATCTGATTTGTGAGCTTCGCGAAGGTCGACGCGACATTTCCCTCTCCTGAGGCATAGATTTCCATAATGATCGGATTGACAACCTGACGCTCCCACGCGATGAGTCCGAAATCGAAGGTCATTGAGTCAAGCACGATATCGAACATCTCCTCAGACTCTATATCGCGCGCCGATTTTCCCTTCATCGTTATCTCGCGGTAAACCGGAAGCACGTCATTCATTCCCGCGAAACTCAGTGCCTCAAGAATCGCCGAGACATTTTCAAGGCGTTCCTCCGGGAGAGTCTTCAGGATGACCATCATCTCGCCCGCGTATGTCGGGGAGTAATAATTCTCCTGATCCGAGTCGTATTTAGGGCAGGGGACGAAACCGATATTCGCCTTCAGCTCGCGATAGGTGACGCTCATGTTGAACGGATGCCCGATGACAAAGAGAACATTGCCCTCATTGAACGTACCATAAGCGACCGCGTCCGGACTGCCTGTCAGATTATTGTATATCTCCTTGTCGTTAAAGAGGTCAAAGATGTGTATCATCTTTTCAATAGCAAGCTTGTTGCTTGGCAGATCAAAGACCGGATAACCATTCTCCTCACGCGATATAAAGTTAATCCCTGAGCCGATGATATAACGCATATAGATCTCGCGCCAGCCCGAACCTATTCCGAACTGATCCTTTTCGTCTATCTCGGCGTTTCCGTTCAGGTCTTTGTAAGCAAGCTTCGCGACCTTTGCGAAAGTATCGAGCGTCCATTCGTTGTCGCGGACATATTCATACGGTGTTTTCTCCGCGCCGATGGTCTCATAGATATCCTTGTTGAAGTCAAATCCGGCCGCGCGCGAAACCTGCGACAGCGAGAAATAGCTCGTCGCGCTGTACTGCTTTCCGTCAAAGCTGAACACTTCCGAAGCTTTCGGAAACCACCAATCAGCGTCGAGATTCACATACGGAAGATCGTTAAGCGGACGAAGATAAGGAATCGACGCCGGAATATTATAGTCACGCGGCATCCAGAGATCGTAGGTTGAATCCCCTGCCATAACCTCGCGTTCGATCTCGGGCGCGCCGATCTGAAATCCGTCAAACTCGGTCACCTCGATCTTGCAGCCGAATCTCTCCTCGACGGCACGGTTTCGCTCATAGATCGCGTCATTCAGTGCTTCTCCGTTTGATTCCGAAACATCGAGTGTAAGGTTAGTCCATGTCATCTGAGTCGGATTATTATGATAGACCGAGAAGACGAATCCGTCCATGCTTATATCCGGAACATCGTCGGTGAGAACCTCTGGCAAAGTGGTTTCTATAGATTCTGAGGAATCATCGGTCGTGCTTTCTGATGTTTTTCCTGAATCTCCGCACGAAACCGTTCCGGCGAGGATGAGAAGCGCGAGGATAAGTGACAAATTTCTGTTCATTGCGTGTTCTCCTTTGTTGATTATTGCACTTACATTTTAGCATACATAACCTTGCTATGTAAAGTCACAAAACACTGAATCTGCACAAAACCCAACACAATACTTTCCGCGCTACTTGACATTCGCCCGCAAATCGGATATAATTAACCTGTCGTACGGAGCACAGACACATTTTTCCGTCCGAAAACAAAATTTCATGGAGCATCAGAATGATCAGCGAAAAGAAACGATTTCAAGACCCGCGCGCCACTCACTTTCTCATCACCGGAGGCGGAAGCGGGATCGGTAAAGCCATCGCGAAAAGACTTCTGGCCACCGGAGCGACAGTCGTCATAGCGGGACGTCACCAGAAGAAGCT
>CAKSOR010000604.1 GCA_934477985.1 uncultured Eubacteriales bacterium | reverse complement strand
CAGACTTGCTCTCCATCCAGACGACCCGCCGCTTTGCGAGCTTGGAAAGGTCGCGAGGATGTTTACGAGTCTTGAGAAGATAAAACGCGCGGTCGACAGATACAGCTCGCCATACTTCGGAGTGACCTTCTGCCAGGCGTGCTACCAGCTGATGGGCGAGGATCTTGAAAACGCGATAAGAACGCTTGCCGACAAGATATTCTTCGTCCACTTCCGCAATGTCCGCGGGAATAAGACGGATTTCTCCGAAACTTACCACGACAACGGAGACATCGACATGGCGCGCGCGATACGGCTTTACACAAAGTACTGCCCGGACAGTGCGCGGGACATTCCGATTCGAGTCGACCATGTGCCGACGCTGCCGTTTGAGACCGGCAACAGGGACGGCTACGACGCGCTCGGAAGGCTGTTCGCGATAGGATACCTCAAAGGATTACTTGATAATAATAAAGGAGATGAATAAAATGCCTGAATATGCTGAGGAAAACAAACGACCCGACCCGGTCGGAAAATCCGACGAAAGGCGCAGGGTTCTGCTGATCGGCGACTCGATAAGACAGGGTTACTGCCAGACGGTGAAGGAAGAGCTTTCCGACATCGCCGACGTGCGGTTTCCGGATGACAACTGCCGTTTCACGCAGTACACATACGTCTCGCTCGGGAAGTGGCGGTGGATCTTCGAAAAGCCGGAGGAGGTCGATGTTGTTCTCTGGAACAACGGTCACTGGGACGCGGCGCACTGGGACAATGACGACGAGAGTCTCAACTCACCCGAAATCTACGCCGGGATGACAAAGCGGATTGAAAAACGCCTGAGGCAGTATTTCCCGAAAGCGAAGCTGATTTTCGCGACGACCACTCCGCGAAACACCGCCGTGAGCGGTCCGAACCCGCGCTCGAACGAGGAGATTGAGCTCTACAACAAAATCGCGCTCGGTGTCATCGGAAAGGACGTCATTGTCGACGATCTGAACCGCTTCTGCCACGAGCTTGGCGAGGACATCTACGCAGACTATTGTCATCTCACGCCAGAGGGCTTCAGAAAGCTCGGGATTCACGTGGCGGAGACAATCAGAAAAATTTTAGAATGAACAGGAGACAAAAGATGAAAAGAATAATTTCAGCGCTTATTTTAATCTCGATGCTCGCGGCTCTCGCGGCTTGCGGCGGAGAGAATACAGACGAAAAGGAAACAACGGTCGGTTCATCCGAAAATTCCGATTCCGTTTCCGACACGGTTGAGACAAAGCCGCTCGATGCTCTTGAGCGCAAGGACTTCGGCGGAAAGACCTTCAAAATTCTTGACGCGAACGATTATCAGGAGACCTATCAGAATCTCCCCGGAGACGAGCTGAACGGCGACATAGTCAACGACGGACTTATCGACCGCGCTACATATGTGTCTGAAAACCTCGGAGTGAAGTTTGAGTACGCCGTCGAAAGAACGAGCGACGGTTACGCCGCGGTCAGACAGTCGGTCATGGCTGACGAACACAATGTCGACCTTCTCATCGGCGGCATCAGCAGCGGAATGCACACGCTCGCGACCTCCGGAATATTCGCCAATCTGCTCGATATTGACGGACTTTCGCTGGACGAGAAATGGTGGAGCGGATTCATGAACGAAAACGTTCAGTATAACGGAAAGCTCTACATCACCTCAGGCGACCTGATTCCGACGATGTACTGCGCGCTCCACTGCACGTTCCTCAATAACAAGCTGCTCGACACATATGGTATCGACACCGATTATTACTCGCTCGTTCGCGATGGAAAATGGACGATAGACGAGCTTATCGCGATCGGAAAGGACCGCGACAACGACCTTGACAACGACGGCGTTTTGTCAGCGAAGGATTTCCTCGGAGTCGCCTGCATGAACGACATGACCGCCGCGCTCGCCGCAGGATGCGGAGTGAAATTCAGCACGATTAAGGACGGAAAGATAGTCGTCGACCTCTCGAACGAGAAGACGGTTG
>CAKSOR010000603.1 GCA_934477985.1 uncultured Eubacteriales bacterium | reverse complement strand
GTTATTTTTTTATGTATATTAATTGCCTACTGCTCATGTTTGGGATGCGGTAATGATAAGCCGGAAGGCAACGGAACAAGAGTTGTCAAGGACGCCAAGGGCTATGAGGTAAAGGTACCTGCGCATCCTATGCGGATAGTTTCTTTTTCCATCAGCTGTGATGAAATTTTGCTTGGTTTAGTGGAGCCGGAGCGTATAGCTTCTGTAAGCTATCTTTGTGATGATGCAGGAATTTCGCATGTCGTGGAAAAAAGCAAGGCTGTTAAAGAGCGCATTAAAGGAACGCCGAGCGTAGAGCGTATCATGGCTTTGAAGCCTGACCTTGTCATTTTGGGCGACTGGTGGACACCAGACAGTATTCAGACTATCCGCGATATGGGTATCAGTGTATATGTTTATAAAACACCATATACGGTAGCGGATATAAAAAAAGCGATCCGCGAGATTGCCGATGTCGTTGATGCTAAGCAGCAGGGTGAAACAATGATTAAGGAATATGATGCCAAAATCGCCAAGGCGCAAGCTGTTATAAAGGCTGCCGATATCAAGCAGCAGAAAAAGGTTGTTGTGATGTCAGGTCATGGTGTGATTGGCACTAAAGGTTCGCTTTTTGCCGATATCTGCAAATATGCGCAGGTTGATAATTGTATGGAGCAGTTGCAGACAGGGCAGAATACCACGGTTTCCAAGGAATTTATTGTTCAGTGCAATCCTGATGTTATTATTATGCCGGGCTGGAACGGTGCGCCTACGCATACTCTGGAAACAGAAAAGGAATTGCTGAATGACAAGTCTTTGCAAAGCGTCAAAGCAATTCAAAATAAAAATCTGGTAACGCTGTCCGGTCAGGATATGTATTGTGTGAGCCAATATGTTGCTGATAGTGTTTTGGCAATTGATAAGCTGGTATATCCTGAATATTTTAAGTAAGCTGAGAGGAGCAGGGAGATGGCTGAAATTATTTTTGTGACCAACATGGAACCCCATTATGTTGGTATGCGTGATGCTTTAAATACCATAGAGAACAAAGAAATCAGCAATGCTGTCGAAGTAATCCAAATCAACGATAGTGAGCAGTGGAACGGCTATTGGCAGCAAAAGCTGCAGGGTGCAAATTTTTTCTTTTGTACCTGGATGGGAACAGGCCTGAGCTGTGATTATCTGAAAAAAGCTTCTGCCTGTTTACAACAGAAGAAGCTGTGCCATCTTTTTGATATCATTGACCCCGGTGATGATAAGATGGATTACGGCCTGCAGGAGGAGCAAAAGAGCCTGCTGAAGCAATATCTGGCCTGTGGTGGTCTGAAGAATTATCAGAATCTGTGCTTATATCTTGTTGCTGCCTTTACGCAGCAAAAGGCAGCTTATAAGCTGCCGGAGCAGCTGCCGTGGTGCGGAATCTATCATCCGGAATTTAAGCATGAGTTCGTCGAGCTTGATGCTTATCTGGCAAAGCATTATGACAGCAGCAAGCCTACTGTGGGTTTTATCTTTTCGCGTGAGGATTGGCTTTGGCAACGCCTTGCATATCAAAAGGAGATTATCAAGGAGATAGAAGCACAAAACTGTAATGTTATTGCTGTGTTCAGTACCACGATGCCGAACGAAAAGACCGGTGCGGTAAGTTTGGCAACAGCATTTGAAAGGTTTTTCTATAAAAACGGCCGACCTTGTATTGATGTGCTGATAAATCCGTTTGTTTTTTCGTTGACAGTAACAGGCTTTTTGAAGCTGCAGGATTTGCAGCAGCTGGGAGTTCCTGTGCTACAGGTAGTAAATACCTATATGCCTTATAAATGGTGGCAGCAGAGCATGGTTGGCCTAACTCCGAATGAGGTTTCCTATGCTGTGTGCATGCCTGAATTTGACGGAGCTCTGCATTCTGTGCCGGTTTCCACCAATGAGGAACGTGAGGACGGTACACATTACCGCATGCCGCTTGCAGACCGCATTGATATGCTGGCAAGAAAGGCGCGCAAGCTTGCCTCGCTGCGTTATAA
>CAKSOR010000602.1 GCA_934477985.1 uncultured Eubacteriales bacterium | reverse complement strand
CCCCCTCGCCCCTCTGACAAAAAATATTAATAAGCTTTTCCCCAGTAGACGAGGTGCTTTGCGGGCTTGCCGCAGCAGACGCAGACGTCGGAGATGTGCTCCTGATCGAGGGGGATGCAGCGCGAGCCCACGCCGGTGACCTCCTTGACCTTATCCTCGCACGCCTCGTCGCCGCACCACATTGCGCGGACGAAGCCGTCGCCGTTAGCCGCGAGCTTTTCAATGATCTCATCCATCGTCTTGCAGTCGTAGGTACGGCGGTTGCGGTTCGCGAGAGCCTTCTCGTACATACCGTCGCGGACTTCCCTGAGCTTTTCAGCGACCGCGGTCTCGAGGTTATCGAGCGAGACGGTAGTCTTCTCAAGGTTGTGGCGGGTGACGATGACGCACTGATTTGCCTCGATGTCGCGCGGACCGATCTCGATACGGAGCGGAACGCCCTTCATCTCGTACTCGGCGTACTTCCATCCGGGCGAGTTATCCGAATCGTCGAGCTTCACTCTGAAATCGCCCTTCAGACGATCCTTCAGCGCGCCAGCGGCGTCGAGAACGCCCGGCTTGTGAGCCGCGACCGGAATGATGACGACCTGAATCGGCGCGATAGCCGGGGGAAGAACGAGTCCGTTGTTGTCGCCGTGAGTCATTATGATTCCGCCGATCATTCTCGTGGTCGTGCCCCACGAGGTCTGATGCGGGTGACGGAGCTTGTTCTCCTTGTCGGCGTAGGTGATGTCGAACGCCTTCGCGAAGCCGTCGCCGAAATAGTGCGACGTGCCAGCCTGAAGCGCCTTGCCGTCGTGCATGAGCGCCTCGATGCAGTAGGTGTCCTCAGCGCCCGCGAACTTGTCGCTCGGGGTCTTCGCGCCCTTGATGACCGGAATCGCGAGATCCTTCTCGTGGAAGTCGGCGTAGACATTCAGCATGCGGACCGTCTCCTCGCGCGCCTCCTCGGCGGTCGCGTGCATCGTGTGTCCCTCCTGCCAGAGGAACTCGCGCGTGCGGAGGAACGGACGGGTCGTCTTCTCCCAGCGCACAACCGAACACCACTGATTGTAGAGCTTCGGCAGGTCGCGCCAGGAACGGATGACATTCGCGTAATGCTCACAGAAGAGCGTCTCGGAGGTCGGTCTGACCGCGAGCTTCTCGGTCAGCTTCTCGCTGCCTCCCATCGTGACCCAAGCGCACTCGGGCGCGAAGCCCTCGACATGCTCCTTCTCCTTGAGAAGCAGCGACTCGGGGATGAACATCGGCATGTAGACGTTCTCGTGTCCGAGCTCCTTGAAGCGCGTGTCGAGTATCTTCTGGATGTTCTCCCAGATCGCGTAGCCGTAGGGGCGGATGATCATGCAGCCCTTGACGCTCGAATAATCGACGAGGTCAGCCTTCTTGCAAATATCGGTGTACCATTGAGCGAAATCGACGTCCATGTCGGTTATCTGCTCAACTATCTTTTTATCGCCAGCCATTATAATATTCCTTTCAGATTATAGATAATAATATTATATCACTTTAATTTGCTCCTGTCAATAGCGCGCGAAAAAAATATTGTTTTTTTTAAAACAGCCTTGACAAATCCGCCGTGTTATGGTATATTATTACCAAAAGAAAAGGAGGTCGACGACCCATGAAACTTCTCACAAAATACTACGATACCATGGACGGCAGAGTTCTGCCATATAACGAATTCAGACTCTTCTCCGACATCCCCGCCGCCGCTTCACCGAAAGACGGCATAAACACCGATCTCATCAGCCCTCACGACCGCGAGTCGATAATAAAGCGCGCCGAGAGCTGCCTCTCCGAACCCTACCCACAGCTCCTCGCGAGCGATTTCATCCGCTTTGAGCGCATCGGCGACCGCTCGAAATTCGAGTCGCTCTATTTCCACCGCCGCGCAATGGCGCTGATCTTCGCGCTCGCTGAGGCGATCGAAAAGAAAGGGCGCTTCACCGACCGGATAATGGACGGCGTCACGCTGATCCTCGATGAGCAGGACTGGGT
>CAKSOR010000601.1 GCA_934477985.1 uncultured Eubacteriales bacterium | reverse complement strand
ACACTTCCACCAGACCTTTTTGTGGCTTCCCGGCATCACCATTTCGGGCGTCAGACTCTCGTTCAGCTCGTGATCCCACTCCTTCGCAAGGTCGGGACAGAGCGTCGCGAGATCGTTGAACCCGGACAAAACGCGCTTTCCGGTGCAGAATGGACACCCGGCATTCTCTGCCGCCCTTGAAGCGATTATCGCCTGCCACTCGTGACCGAGTTCACATTTCCACCAGACCTTCCGGTTGCTGTAGGGGGTCACCTGATCGGGCGTCAGACTGCCGTTGCGCTCATAGTTCCACTCGTCGGCAAGCCGCGGATAGAGCGTCCGGAGATCGTTCTCGCCAGGGATCACGGTTTTTCCGGTGCAGACCGGACAGCCGCTCCCGCGGCTTCGGCTGATGATCCGCGCGCGCCATGAATGCCCGTGTGAGCATCTCCACCAGACATACCGATTGCTTCCGGGAAGGACGTCGCGCGGACGCAGATCGCCGTTCTTTTCGTTGTCCCACTCCTTCGCGAGACCCGGCATCAGCGTTTCGAGATCGTTGCCCCCGGTTTTCAGCGCGCGCTTTGCGCAGAATGGGCACTTCGCGCCGTTGAACCTGACGCGGACCTCGGTCTGCCACTCGTGCCCCTCTGAACACTTCCACCATACGCGCTTGTGACTCCCGACTGTGACCGCCGCGGGAGTCAGCGGCGCGTTTTTTTCATAATCCCACTCAGTGAGAAGCTCTGACTTGCCTTCGGAGTTGCAGCGAACGAGGAGACTCTCTTCGGGTTTGATCATAACTCTATGAGTCCGAGTTCCGAAATCTTCGCGATGAAAGCGTCAACATCAACATTCGCTGTGTCGTCGTCGACGTCGAATTCCTCAGTGAGCTTCGAGACAGCGAAATCCTTGTCGCACTTTTCATTCAGCGCGTTCCAGATAACGACGCCGGACTCGTTCAGCGTGATGATTCCGTTGACCTTGCCCGAAGATTCTCCGACCGGGATGAGCATACTTTCCCCGGCGATGTCGCGGAGGACGAAATTTCCGTTAAGTTTCATTTTGTGTCCTTTCTTTTTCGGTGTCTGTTTTTGGATGTTTGTCGAGCCAGTTTCTCGCTTCATTCAGGAACGCGTCGAGCTTGTGGCAGAGGTATTCCGGAACGACCGTATAGTCTCCGTTCTCTGCATAACAAGCCGCCGGACAGAGTTCGCAGACCGCGCCCTTCTTGCAGGCGGTGCATTTCGCCGGGAGCATGATTTTCTCGCGCTCTTCCTTAATGAAGCTCCACGCGTTCTGGAAGCCGTTTTCGGTGACGCTGATCGACGGTGTGGTCATCATTCCGCACGGGCGCATATCGCCTTTCCATGTCATCCAGAATGTCGTTGAGCCTGCACGGCAACGAATTCTTTCGGTCGGGAGTTCCTGACACTCGTTGTCATCATCCGGTACTGCTTTCGACGCGAGGAATTTCTCGGCGCGTTCACGGAGCTTTTCGTCGTCGAAACGATACTCGTCGTAGCTCCAGCGGATTTTTCCGGCTTGCTCGGGAGTAAGCCTGTGTGCCGCGCAGTCACCGAACTCGCAGGCTCTCAGCGGCGGGAACATATATGACGCGACTTGGAGAAGTAGATTCTTCTCTTTCGCGAACTTGTAGATTTGCGGAAGGTCGTCCGAGTTCTCCGGAGTCGCGCTGAAGTTGAGCTTGACCCGGATTCCGGCGTTGGTCAGGAGTTCGACCGCCTTGTACGCACGATTGTACGCGGTCGGGTCGCCACAAAGACGCTGGTATGTTTCTGGTGATGCTCCGTAAAGTGTTAGGTTTACTCTCAATGGCGGATTCTTTTTGAAGAACTCGACCATTGATTCGTCGATCAGTGTTCCGTTTGTGTTTATTGAGATCAGGATTCCGAGGTTTATGCAGGCGGTGTAGATCTCGCGGAAGTCGGGACGGAGGAGCGGTTCACCGCCTGTGAGCAGGAGAAGAAGCATTCCGGACTTCTGGGCTTTTTTGGCGTAGTTGATCCAGTC
>CAKSOR010000600.1 GCA_934477985.1 uncultured Eubacteriales bacterium | reverse complement strand
CCACAGATGTTGTATAATATTTAAAACTCAGAGAAAGGAAGAAAAAAGAAATGAAAAAGAGTTTTTCAGTGCATTCAGCGAAGTGGCTCGCCGTCACCGGAATGTTCATGGCCATCGTCGTCGTCATGAGCATGTCGATATTCAGTATCCCTGTACCGGGCGGACATCTCTATATCTGTGACATCGCGATCTGCACCGCGGCGATCATCCTCGACCCGCTCGGAGCGTTCCTCGCCGGCGGAGTCGGTTCTTTCCTCGGCGACGCGATATTCTATCCCGCGCCGATGTTCGTCTCGCTCGTCACCCATGGTCTCCAGGCGGTCGTCATCTCGCTCTGCACGCGCAAGCTGAAGATGAAAAAGTCGGTCGCATCGGGCATCGGAGTCACTCTCGGAGCGGTCATCATGGTCGTCGGCTACACGGTCGGACGCGCCTTTGTCTACGCGACCCCCGCGGCTTCGATCGCCAAGCTGCCCTATGAGATACTCCAGGCGGCTATCGGAGCGGTCGTCTCGATGGTGCTCTGCTACGGCTTCAACCTCATCAAGGCGTTCCACAAGATCCTCGGCGAGGAAGTCGAAAAATAATCCAGGACAAGGAAAAGAGAAGAAAGTTAAAGGTCGCTGCCAAACTGACATGGCAGCGACCTTTTTTGATTATTTCACGACTTCACAGACCGTCGACATCTTTTCGTCGAGCCTGTTCTTCATCCCCGCGACCATCGTCGCCCATGAGGCGCTTCCCATCACTCCGTTCTTGAAGGTCGCCGACGGATAGTCCAGAAGATCGTTGAATATCTCGCCCGGGTCGTAGACAATGTTGTCCTTGACTATATCGAACATCCGGCTGACATTGTCGTCCGGCGAGTACCTGACCTTTAGCGTTACCTCGCAGTACTCCGGCACTACGGAGCGGTAGGTCTCGCTGGCAACCGCCTCGAGCAGAGCGCCAGATTTCGCGTGATCCGGCGCGGTCACCGGGATAAGCGCGTGGCAGGTTCTCTGGAGGAAGGAATTGTAATCCTCCTGCGCCTCGTCAAACTTCGGGTATGGCAGAAGTCCCCAGTCAAATCCGAACTCCGGCACGATGACCGACGCGTCGGCTATAAGCCCGCAGGACAGCAGCGACCTTCCCTCAACAAAGGCTTTTGACGCATAGTTGCCGCCACCGGTCGAGATATTGCGCTTGGGGTCGTCCGAATTGCCGGTTCCGGGAAAGACGTTCTCATTCTCATTCACCAGCTTCTGGAGGAAGTCGACCGCGTTGACCGCGCGCTCGTTTCCGTATTCGAGCTTGTAGCGGCCATCATTTTCCTTTTTATATATGTCGAGGTCAAACGCCTTTATGAAGCCCATGTATTTGTTGATGTCGCCGAAAGTCAGTCCGTAACGGTCGTCGGGATCGGCGGTCGTGTCGCCGTTCAGGTCGGAGTAAGTTTCCTTGATGAGCGACTGCATAGCGTCGGCTGTCCATTTTCCCTCGTCGACGAGCGCGTAGAGATCGGTTTCGATGCCGAGCGAATTCTTGAGGGTCGCGTTGTAGTAGACGACATAGGCGTTCTTTATGTTGCCGAGCGAGAATTCGCCGAGGACGAACGGCAGTTTGCCGTCGGGCATGTTTTCGAGCACCGACTGGTTGTACCAGGGCTTTGAGAGGTCGATGTGGTCGACATTCCGCAGGTCGGCGAAATACTGCCCCTCACCGAGGCGTGACGTGAAGTTGTTCTGGCTGAGCAAAAGGTCGATGTCGCCGTCTCCGGCGAGTATCTGCGAGGTGATTTTCGTGACGTAGTCGCCCATCGAGTTCCAATTGTATTCCTCGCGGACATAATTCAGCTTGACGTTCAGCCGCTGCTCGACGGAGAGACGCATATTGTAGACCGCGTCGCTGAGCCTGCTTCCGGTAGCCTCCTCGGCGTAGAGGTCGTCCCAGTAAGCGCCAAAATAGTCTCCGACAACGACGTTCATCGTAATGCCGCCGAAGTTCAGTTCGGGAAGCTCGTCATCGACGAAGCGGG
>CAKSOR010000599.1 GCA_934477985.1 uncultured Eubacteriales bacterium | reverse complement strand
GGCATGTACCGCTCGACTCAGGAGGATTTCAAGCGCCTTCCGCCGAGAGAGCAGATAGAGCAGATGGACGAGCTCTCGGGCGAGTGCATGGATCGGATGATGGAATACGCGTATCGGCACAGGGAGATCTTCAGACTGATTCTCTGCGCGTCGGAGGGGACGAAATACGAGAACATGGTGCATGAGATCGTCGGGATCGAGGTCGCCGCGACGCACGATTTCGCCGCCGTCATGGAGTCGGTCGGACACGCGAAATACGAGCCCGACCCGACGCTTGAGCACATACTGGTGAGCGGAATGTTCTCGGCTTTCTTTGAAATGATAATCCACGACATTCCGTATGAGAAGGCGAAGATCTATCTCACCGGGCTGAGGGAATTCTATACAGCCGGTTGGAAGAAAATCATGGGGTTCTGAGGAAACATTTTCAGCGTTTTCTGAACCCTTATTTTCCGGAGTTCGGTTAGCCAAAACTAACTATGGATATTACGAGGAAGTTCCTCAATATCATAAATTTTAATTTCAGGAGGCTTTAACTTGAAGAAGAAATCTGATCTCGCAAGGCTGATGGACTGCGCGGGAAAGCATAGATATTTCACCTATGCTTCCTGGGGGCTGTCGGCTGTGAGCGCGATTGTGGCGCTCGTACCGTTTTTGTATATCTGGCTGATCGTGAGGGATGTGCTCGCGGTCGCTCCAGATTTCAGTCGCGCCGCCGGGCTCACAAGGTACGGCGTCATGGCGGTGATCTTCGCGATCGCGTCCTTCCTCATCTACATCTGCGCGCTGCTCTGCTCGCATCTTTCGGCGTTCAGGGTCGCGACAAATCTGCGGCTTGAGGTGATCAGGCATATAGCGAAGCTCCCGCTCGACTTTGTCGACGGCTTCGGAAGCGGTAAGCTCCGCAAGATAATCAACGACAGCACCGGAGCGGCTGAGAACTTCCTCGCGCATCAGCTGCCCGACAAATACGCCGCTATGGCGACTCCGGTCGGACTGCTCGCGCTGCTGCTGATTTTCGACTGGCGGCTCGGACTTCTGAGCCTCATTCCGGTCGCGCTCGGATTCGCCATAATGGCGGCGATGACCGGAAAGCGCATGGAGGAGAAAATGCGCCAGTACAACAACGCGCTCGCGACGATGTCGAACGAGGCGGTCGAGTATGTCCGCGGAATTCCGGTCGTCAAGACCTTCGGTCAGTCGGTCTTCACGTTCAGAAAGTTCAAAGAGACGATTGACGAGTATGAGAAGTGGGTCGTCTCATACACAAAGGACCTCAGAATTCCGATGATGCTCTATACCGCGGCGATAAACGGCGTCTTCGCGTTTCTGATAGCCGGAGCGGCGCTCTTCACCGGCGGCGGACTCACAAGCGGTTTCCTGCTGAATCTCATCTTCTACATAATCATAACCCCGGTCATCTCGCTGACCCTCACGAAGATCATGTACATGAGCGAGAACAACATGATCGTCGCCGACGCGCTCGCACGTATCGACAGCGTCCTCGACGCCGCGCCGATGAGCGTCAGCGGCACGCCGAAGACCCCGGCTGATTCCTCGGTTGAGCTCGACGACATCCATTTCAGCTACGACGGCAGGAACGAGGTCATAAGGGGCGTCTCGATGAAGATCGCCGCCGGGCAGACGGTCGCCTTCGTCGGACCTTCGGGCGGCGGAAAATCGACGCTCGCCGGTCTGGTCTCACGCTTCTACGACGTGCAGAGCGGAAGCGTGAGACTCGGCGGAGTCGATGTGCGCGAGATCGCCAAGGATGAGCTCATGAACAGAGTCTCGTTCGTCTTCCAGAACAGCCGCCTCATTAAGGCGTCGATTCTCGAGAATGTCCGCATGGGCAGACCCGACGCGACCGACGAGGAGGTAAGAGCGGCTCTGAAAGCGGCTCAGTGCGACGATATTATCGCGAAGTTCCCCGACGGTGTCAACACGGTCATCGGCACAAAGGGCGTCTATCTCTCGGGCGGCGAGGGACAGCGTATAGCGATCGCCCGCGCTGTGCTGAAG
>CAKSOR010000598.1 GCA_934477985.1 uncultured Eubacteriales bacterium | reverse complement strand
GCGTTCTGCACCAACTCCCGCAAGCGGAAGCTGTTCGCCTTCCTCGACCTGATGGAGCGGCTGACGCGCGGCGCTGACGTGAAGGACGACGACCCGATCTTCGAGCAGTTCAACGCCCGCTGTCCGAAATGCGGACGGGTCTATGAGGATCAGGACCGCAAGATCTGCTCGCACTGCACGAATCAGTCGGCGGTGTTTGTAAGGCTGATGCGCTACTTCAAGCCGTTCAGATTTCAGCTCGCGACGGTGCTTCTCTGCATGCTGTCGACCTCCGCGATAAGCCTTCTGAACCCGATAATCTCGAACCAGATCCTCTACGACCAGGTCATCTCGCAGCCCGGGGTTATCGCCGGAAAGCAGGTCGGTACGCTGCACTCCGAAAACTGGCTGTTCATCATGATCGGCGTGGTGTTCGGCATGGCGCTTCTGTCGCTCGGCGTGTCGATCATCCAGAACCGTGCCAACGCGACGATGTCGACAAGGGTAACGCTCAACATGAAGCTCGACATCTTCACGGCGCTCCAGAGCCTGTCCCTCTCGTTCTTCAACAACAACCAGACCGGACGACTCATCACACGCGTCAACTACGACGCCGACCGCGTGCGCTCGTTCTTCATCGACGGCGTGCCGAACTTTGTCATCAACGCGCTCAACTTCATCGGACTGACGATCTTCCTGTTCATCCTGAACTGGAAGCTGACGCTCATCGTCTTTATTCCCGTGCCGATAATAGTCTGCATCTTCAAGTTCGCGCTCCCCAAGCTCTGGAGAATGTACTCGAAGCAGTGGAGACGCTCATCGAGCCTGAACGCGATGCTCGGCGACTCGCTGACCGGAATCCGCGTCGTGAAGGCGTTCTCGAAGGAAGCCGAGGAGACGAACCGCTTCTACGGCTACGCGGAGCGGCTGACAAAGGCGAATTTGCAGGTAAACCTTGTCTCGCTGACGATCTTCCCGCTGGTCGGACTGCTGATCGGTCTTTCGTCGCAGGCGATCTGGGGCTTCGGCGGCTTGCAGGTCATGAACAAGACGATGACCTACGGTGATTTCGCGACCTATCTCGGCTACATAGGCATGATTTTCGGACCGCTGAACTTCTTCACGCAGTTCACGAACATGGTCACCGACACGGCGAACTGCGCGCAGAGAATGTTCGAGATCACCGACGCGATCCCTGAAATCACCGACGCGCCCGACTGCGTGCACCTCGACCGGCTGAAGGGCGATATCCGCTTTGAGAACGTCTGCTTCCATTACGCGCCCAACCGTCCGATACTCAAGAATGTCTCGATGCACATAAACGCCGGGGATCATATCGGGCTTGTCGGACACACCGGCTCGGGTAAATCGACTATCGCGAACCTTATAAACCGGCTCTACGACGTCATCAGCGGAACTATCTCGATTGACGGCTATAATGTCAAGCAGATCGCGACCGAGTCGCTCCGCAAGAACATTTCGATTGTGTCGCAGGAGATTTTCCTGTTCAAGGGCACGATCGCTGACAATATCCGCTACGCGCGCCCTGACGCGTCAATGGAGGAGGTCATCGCCGCCGCGAAAGCCGCGAACGCGCATGATTTCATCCTGAGACTCCCCGAGGGCTACGAGACGGTCGTCGGCACCGGAAGCCGCTCGCTTTCGGGCGGTGAGCAGCAGCGTATCTCGATCGCCCGCGCGCTCTTGTTGGCTCCGTCGATACTCATTCTCGACGAGGCGACCGCCGCGATGGATACCGAGACCGAGCGCCTCATTCAGGACGCGCTCACCTCGCTCATCGAGGGACGCACCACCATCACGATCGCGCACCGTCTTTCGACGCTCAAGGACTGCAACCACCTCTTCGTCATCGAGAACGGCGAGATCGCCGAGGAGGGCTCGCACGCCGAACTCATCGCGAAGCACGGCGTGTTCTTCAGGCTCTACACGCTTCAGAACGAAGCCAACAAGAAGATAATCGCTGGAATGTGAGAGCGATTTTTGTCAGGGGGCGAGGAACCCCTTTTAAGGAAAGGGGTTCCTC
>CAKSOR010000597.1 GCA_934477985.1 uncultured Eubacteriales bacterium | reverse complement strand
AACATACGCATCTACTACGCCTCGGCGATGGGCGTCATAGTGCAGCTCACCGAGAATATCTCGCTCGAACACGTTGTCGCCGAGCCACGCCCGGGCTCCGGTCGTTTACTTTCGCTGAACGCCGACGCGACCCACTTCGTCAACTGCCGCGGCAAAATCAGCATGACAAACTGCAAATTCGTCTCGATGAACGACGACGCCTGCAATATCCACGGCATTTACGCCCTCTGCAAGCGCCTTGACAGCCCCGGGACGGTCGTCTGCGGCTTCGGACACCCGCAGCAGCGCGGAATCAATCTCTTCCGCGAGGGCGACCACGTGGCTGTCATCGACCGCGATTCCAGTGAGACGCTCTGCACCCGCCATGTCGTGAAGTCTGAGCTCCGCGAACCGGACGAACTTTTCGTCACTTTAGACAAACCTGTGGAGATCGGCGAGCATTATTTACTCGAAAATCTCTCAACCGCGCCCGAGGTATACATCGCTGACTGCGAGTCGGGCTACAATCGTCCGCGCGGATTCCTGCTGTCGTCGGGCGGAAGGACACTTGTCGAGCGTTGCAGGTTCTACAACATGAACTGCGGAATCCAGATCGGCGGCGAAATGCGCGACTGGTACGAGTCGGGCGCGGTCAGCGACGTGACAATCCGCGACTGCGACTTCACAAACAGCGCTTACGCGGGCGGAGCGGCGGTCACAATCGCTCCGAAGCTCTTCGAGCAGAACCCGCGCGACTTCTTCCACGGTCACGTCACCGTCGAAAACAACAAATTTGTGCAGTCTTCACCGAGAATTATGTACGCAAATCTGGTGCGCGAGCTGGTGTTCAGGGGCAACACGTTCAGGCTGGACGAGTCTCTGCCGTTCCACGACAAATACGGCGAGAACGGTGTCGTCGTCACCAACTGCGGCAGGGAAGACGTCGAGGACGTCATCGAGGTCGGGGAATGACAGCGAACTACCACACGCACACCGCGCGATGCCGCCACGCCTCGGGGACTGAGCGCGAATATATCGAGACCGGAATCAAAAACGGACTGAGCGTCCTCGGCTTCTCCGACCACACGCCGCAGATTTTCCCCGAGGGCTATTACTCGAACTTCCGTATGTTCCCGGAGGAGGCGAAGGGCTATTTCGGGACGTTGCGGGCGCTCGCGAAGGAGTATTCGTCGAAAATAGAGATAAAAGCCGGACTCGAGGTTGAGTACTATCCGAGGATATTCGGGGATTTGTGTGATTTTCTCGCGGAGTTCGAGCCGGATTACCTCATACTCGGTCAGCACTTCATAGACAACGAGTTCGACACGCATGATTATTCCGGAAATGTGCACGACAAAAACGGGCTGAAAAAGTATGTCGACCAGACGCTCGAGGCGCTTGAGACCGGGAAATTCAGCATATTCGCGCACCCCGACCTGATCGGCTACGGCGAGTTTGACAGCGATTATGAGCGCGAGATGCAGAGGCTCTGCGAGGGAGCGAAGCGGTTGAATGTCCCGCTTGAGCTGAACCTGTTAGGGCTGTCCGAGCACCGCAGATACCCGCGCGCCGACTTCTGGCGGATAGCGGCGGGGGTAGGGAACGACGTTGTGATCGGCTGTGACGCGCACTCGCCCGACCGTGTCGCAAAGCCCGAGGAGCTTGCGATGGCGAAGGTTTATCTCGATGGGCTTGGAATTGCGGCGGCGGGGTGCCCCCGCTGGCAAAGTCAAGGTTAGTTTTCGATAATTGCTCGCTCATCACCTATCTTGGGGGATTCACTGGTTCAGGCACTGCCTGAACCAGTTCACCCGTTCGCGTTGCACGCTCACCTACCGAAACAAAATAGTATAAGAAAAACACAAGGGAGTTTTTCGTTTTTTAGTGCCTAAGTGCCTGAATCAGCCACAGTAATAGAATCAACCAGGCACTTAGGCACTTATTTTTCAAAAACTCCCTTATGTTTTTATTGTCCCCTGCTTTCGGCAGGTGAGACGAGTTACGGCATAGCCGTAACTCGGCGAACGGGTCGAGAAGCTCAGGCGATGCC
>CAKSOR010000596.1 GCA_934477985.1 uncultured Eubacteriales bacterium | reverse complement strand
GTCCTCGATGCCGAGCTCAGGCTTGCTCTCGACCGTGAAGAGCTCAAGCGTCTTTTCGAAGGCGTTTTCCTGACCGATATAGGTCGCGTCCTCGCTGATCGTCGCGGTGAACTTCGTTCCGACCTCGAGATCGCCGCTGAGTCCCTTTTCCATTGTGAAGGAGAGGCTGACCTTTTCGCCCGAACGGACGTTTTCGGTGAGCTTCCACTCGGCTACCGTGGTCTCTCCGGCGAGGAGCTTCACGGTCGCGGGCTCGGATGCGCTTGCGCGGATAGCGGCGCTTCCGGTGTTCGAGAACTCAAGCGTTCCGGAGAGCTTGCTGCCGGTGGTGAAGCGGTAGTCGACGAACGAGAGGCTCGCGAGATCCGCGTCCTGCTTGCCCGCGCCGAACGCGACCGCGTAGAATCCGACGTCAGCGCTGTTATTGTCGACCGGAGTCAGGGTGTCGATCGTCTTCGTTGATTTGTCATTCATCTTGACGCTGTACGAGTTTTCTATAAGCTGTCTGTACGAGCCCTCGGTGAAGACTACCAGCTGCTGCTTGGTCTCTCTGGTCTCGCTGTTTTCAAACTGAGACGAGACGAGCGTCATGTTGAGGTTCGAGAAGGTGAACTGATCCATTCCGCCCTTGGCGCGGTCTTCCTCCGTTTTCGGTTTTATGTAGGCATCGTACGCGTCATTGCCGGTTTCCTTGCCGAGGAACGCGTTCTCGAGCTCCTCGTCGCTGAGCTTGTACTTCGTGCCGTCCTCGAGCACCTGGAGGTGGTTCATCGCGAGGATGTTCGGGGTGCCCCACTTCTGGAGTCCCGAATCCCACCAGACGACCATCAGCGCGTTGTTGACGGTTGAGCCGACCGACGCGGTGTAGACCGCCGCGAGATTGCCGTCGTCGTCCGAGCCGATGACGACGTTTCCGCCCTCTCCTGAGTTCGCGCTGACGTCGCCCTGCGTGAGCGTGCCGGTCTGGGTCTGGATGTTGAAGAAGGGAATGAGTGTCAGCGAGTTCGTGGAATCGAGCGACACGAGATCGGACTCGCGCACCAGGTAGGTGTTGCCGTTCATCTCGAAGGTGAATAGAATCTCGGTGCTTGTGCCGTTATAATTCGCGTTCGTGAACCTGAGGTTCGAGAAGAAGGGATCGATGCTGACCTCGTCGAGCTCGCCGGCCACATAGACGCCGTCCTTCATGTAGTCACGTTTCGAGGTCTGCGAGGTGAAGCCGTCGAAATCGATGACAGTCTGGATGGTCTTCGGAGTGCCGAAGCCGCTCGCCGTGTCGTACTTTACTAAGAACAGGCGCTTGATCGTGACGAGCTCGGTTTCCTTGTCGATGCTGTTTATGTCGGTGACGCTTCCGCCTTTTTTATAGTACGCCTTCTGGGAGGTCGTGTAGGCGACGAGAATGTCGTTTCCGACAGTCGTCGTCTCAAGGGTATCGAGAGTCTGCCCGGCTGTGAGCGTAAGCTGCGTGGTATTGCCGCTGTTGACCGCCTTGATGACCGAGCCGTCGCCGTAGAGCGCGTTCAGCGTCTGCTGATATTTCCAGCGGTAGAGCACCGTCGCGTT
Organism: uncultured Eubacteriales bacterium; assembly: GCA_934477985.1. Taxonomy (GTDB): domain Bacteria; phylum Bacillota; class Clostridia; order Oscillospirales; family CAG-272; genus Flemingiibacterium. Next base: position 465 of record CAKSOR010000596.1, on the reverse strand, counting down.
CATCGGGGAGCTTTCATCGAGATTGTCGAGCGTCGCGCCTGTTTCACCGCTGACGTCGTAGAGCTTATTTGTGACCTCGAGGTACTTCTTGAGCGCTGCGTTCTGGGTGCTGACAGTCGTTGTGCCGCTGGTCTCGCCGTAGAAGTTGACGCCGCCCTCGACCGCCGGGAGGAATCGGAAGTTCGTGTTGCTTGTCGGCGTGTCGCTGACCACGACAGGCTCGGACTTTGTCTTCTCGCCCAAGTCGACCGTGACCTGCTTCACGACGGTGTTCTTCGAGGCGTCTATCGTCGCCTGTGCCGAATCAGTCTGATTTTGGCTCTCAGACGCGCTCTCAGACGCGTAGCTTACCCAGGTGACCGTCAGTGTGTTGCCGTCTACCGCCGCCTCGTAGTCGAGGTCGCCCGCGTTGTCGTTGTCGATGACGAGGAAGTTTTCAGTCGCGTCGAAGGGATTGCTGAGACG
>CAKSOR010000595.1 GCA_934477985.1 uncultured Eubacteriales bacterium | reverse complement strand
GTATTTTTCACATTAAACTCCTTTCGCGCACAGTGTGCGATTTGTGATTCAGCGGTTCGATGGGTATGCGGGTCAGTCATCCGTTTTTCACTGTGCCGACAGCCGGAAGACCTTTTTTCTTCACGCGCTTGACTCGCGCGTCAGATTGTGATATAATTATACTACAGCCGGACGGCAAATTAAAGTCCCAAAAGCGACAAAGGAGGTCACAAAAGCGAAATATGAAAAAAAGCGAAAAGCTCCGTCTGAGATTTGACTCGGACAATGAATACCTCGACATCCGCGCCTGCGGCAGGGTTGAACCGCACGCCGACTATTCCGCCGGCACGATCCCCGACGGCTATTACGGCGTCAACTGCACATTGTCCGGGCACGCCTACATGGAGTGCGATGGTATCGGCTTCGACCTGACCGGCGGCGACGTGCTCTTCATACCGCGCGGAGTCAGGACCTCATTCTGGGGCGATCCGGAAGCTCCGGTCGCGAAATACTGGATAATCTTCCGCGGAAGGCTCGCCGACTCGCTCTTCTCCCTTTTTCTGCCAGACGGAAAGCCCGCGGCGGCAAACTCGCAAGACGCCTGCGCTGCGCTGAGATACATTACCGAAGGCGTGACCGATCGACTCGGCGAGCGCGAGCTCAGTCACGCGCTTCTCGACCTTTTCGCCTTCGCGTTCCGTAAAAAGGACGAGCACGGCGGACTCGCCGACGAGATACGCCGCGTCCTTGACCGCCACATCGACCGCAACATAACGATGAGCGACCTTGAAAAGCACTTCTGTCTCTCCGAAAAGACCCTCGAGCGCGCGTTCGGCGAGCGCTTCGACACGACGATCTACCGCTATCTGCGTGACAGGCGTTTCGCCGCCGCCCTGCGCGATCTCAGACTGACCGACGACCCGGTCGGAAAAATACGCGAGCGCTACAGACTCGGCAAGAGCGGTTATTTCGCCGCCGAGTTCCGGAAGAGCTTCGGCATGACTCCGGGAGAGTACCGCGAAAGGTTCAGAAATCAGTCGCTGACACTCGATGAGGCGCACATAACTCGCACGCTCTACGATTATATTCCCGGGACGGAGGATTACGACTGAAAGCGCTTTCAGCCGTCACTCCCGCTGTCAAGCGTCTGCCGGAACTCGCCGGGAGTCATCCCGGTCGCGAGCCGGAACTTCTTGATGAACTGCTGCGCGCTTCCATATCCGACCGAGTCGGCGACCGCGGCGACCGACATTCCGCCCGCGAGCAGCTGCTTTGCGTAGCCGACGCGCAGTTCGTCGATCTTCTCGGTGTATGACATTCCGTAGTATTTCTGCATCAGCCGGCTGAAATGCCGCCTTGTTATATGCAGCTCGGAGATTATCTCGTCGATTTGCAGGGGTCTGTCGTAGAAGAAGAAATAATAGTCGAGCCGCGCCTTGAGATCGAGTTCGCCGAGCGTCAGAGCCTGCTCCTTGTATTCGTTCATCGCGGAGCCGATCCCCGAGACGCTCCTTCCGAGCGTGACGATGAACTCGCCGAAAAGACAGAGCATCCGCCTCCGGTAGCCAGGAAGCCTTGAGAGCGACTCGTCGAGTATCGACTTTGTCAGCGCCTGACAGCCGATTTCCTCGCGTGTCAGGAAGAAGGGAGACGCGATCAGCGCCTCGACGAGCTTCGACTCATCGCGGTCGGCGCCCGGAACGGGCGATGACTCAATCGTGAAGCGCAGGCAGTATTCGTCCATCGGATCGTCGAGCCCGGAGGTCTGCCCGTGGCAGACGCCCGGACCTGTGAGGCAGGTCGTGCCGGCGGACATCTCGATCCGCTCGGTCGGCGTGTAGAGGACACCGTGTCCCATGCTGACGCAGTGCACCTCATAGAGCGAATGCGCGTGCGGCGTGATGTGCCAGGGGTAACGCGGGTCGGCGTGCCCGACATGGGTCAGAAACAGCTCGTATCCGCCGAATCTGACAGAAATATCCGAAAGCTCAACGGTTGTGGTCGACATAGTGACTCCTTTCACGCAATATAATAAATATATATATATATTATAC
>CAKSOR010000594.1 GCA_934477985.1 uncultured Eubacteriales bacterium | reverse complement strand
ATAACATGCTGCGTGATGGTTTATACGAACAGGTGATCAGCAAGGCGATTGACAGCGAGCTCGCAAAGACCGATAAATACTTCGAGACCGCGCCTATCGACAATGGCGAATCGTCCAAGGTGCTTTCAAAATATATTGCCGGGGTCATTGAAAAAGGACTCGACAATGTGCGCGACAACGGCGGCGAGCTTGAGGATCAGATTGATCTTGTCAACAAAATCGTCGCGGCGATAATTACCGGAACTAAAGAATCCGGATTTGATTCCATGGCGGTCGCGAAACGCGCTGAGCAGCTTCTCGCTTTGTTTGACAGGAAGGACAGCGTGCTCGCGCTTGATGAAAAAGCGTCGATAGTCCGCCCGGAGACCTCGATCGCGCAGAGTTCGCTGTTTACCGGCGCGATTCACGAGCCGCAGATGTTTACCGAGCTGAAAAAAGAGATCGCGTCAGCTGACCGCGTCGATATGCTTGTCTCATTCATCAAATGGAGCGGACTAAGGCTTATCATAAACGAACTCGCCGGGTTCACACGAAATGGCGGCAAGCTGCGCGTCATAACAACTTCATATATGGGCGCGACCGACGCAAAAGCCGTTGAGGAGCTGAGCCGCCTGCCGCGTACTCAGATCAGGATAAGCTATGATACCGAGCGCACGCGTCTTCACGCGAAGTCATACGTTTTCTATCGCGATACCGGTTTCACGACCGCTTATGTCGGCTCCTCAAACCTTTCTAACGCGGCGATCTCCTCCGGGCTCGAATGGAATGTGAAGGTCACAAGAAAGGATCTGCCTGAAACTATCGACAAGATCGCCGCGACCTTTGAGAGCTACTGGAATTCCAGCGAGTTTGAGTTTTACGACGATGGGCAAAAAGAACGCCTTCACCGCGCGCTGAAGGCGGAAAAGCGCTCTGACAGCGGCGATTTCAGCGCTTACACCTTCGATATAACGCCGTATTCCTATCAGCAGGAGATCCTTGACCGGCTTGAGGCTGAACGCGCGGTCCGCGGGCAGTACCGCAATCTTGTCGTCGCCGCGACCGGTACGGGCAAAACGGTCATTTCCGCGTTTGATTACAAGCGCTTCCGCGTTCAAAACCCGGACAGACCCTGCCGGCTTCTCTTTATCGCGCACAGAGAAGAGATTCTGAGGCAGAGCATGTATACCTTCCGCGGTGTCCTGAAGGATCAGAATTTCGGGGATATGTTCGTCGGCGGCTGCGTCCCGGAGAGCATTGACGCCTTGTTCATGTCGATTCAGACATTCAACTCGCAGGATTTCACAAGCAGAACCAGCCCGGAGTTCTACGATTATATCGTGGTGGATGAGTTCCACCACGCCGCCGCCCCGACATATCAGAAACTGCTTTCCTACTACAGACCGGTAATATTGCTCGGACTGACCGCGACTCCCGAGCGCATGGACGGCAAGAGCGTGACAGAGTATTTCAACGACCGCGTCGCGGCGGAGATCCGTCTGCCTGAGGCGATTGACCGGAAGCTGCTATGTCCGTTCCAGTATTTCGGCGTGACTGATACCGTCGATCTGAATGAGCTCAGATGGACGCGCGGCGGATACGATAAAGGCGAGCTTTCAAAGCTCTATACCTTCAGCGGAACAATCGCGAACCGGCGCGCTGACGCGGTGATCTCGGCGCTTCTCAGATATGTGACCGATATTGACGACGTTAAAGGGCTCGGATTCTGCGTTTCTGTAGAGCATGCGGAGTTCATGTCGGGATATTTCAACGCGCGTAATATTCCGGCGATCTTTCTTACCGGCGACTCACCGGACGAAGAGCGCGCCGGAGCGAAAAAGCGTCTGGTCAGCGGTGAAATACGTTTTATCTTTGTAGTGGATATTTATAACGAGGGCGTGGACATTCCGGAGGTAAATACAGTGCTGTTCCTGCGTCCGACCGAATCGCTGACGATTTTCTTGCAGCAGCTCGGGCGCGGTCTGCGTCTTGCCGAGGGAAAGGAGTGCCTCACGGTGCTCGATTTCATCGGTCAGGCAAACAGAAAATACAATTTC
>CAKSOR010000593.1 GCA_934477985.1 uncultured Eubacteriales bacterium | reverse complement strand
CGAAATGTGCGTATGAAACCTGACTTTTTCACAGATTAGCGAGCCTCGTCGAAATCGCGAGCGCAGGGTCAGTCGGCACCTTCGCACGTGCCAAACCGTCTGGAATCACAATCGTCGGAGTGGGTCTCGGACGCTTTCCGGCGAAATTCGGCAGCCATTTCTGCTCGGCGTCAAGCATTTCTGTGACCAAATCGCGTATTTGTTTAAGCGTCAGCACCGCGCCGGTCAGCGGATCAAGCGCCGCCGCCTGCACGACAAGCTCGGGATCCGAGTACTTTTCCGCCAAAAAAGTCAATGTCTGAACGTTGATATTTGTGAGATTCAACGCGGCGCACTGTGGCGGAATTTCACCGACAAACGTCGGATGAAGCCCTGCCCCGTCGGCAAAAATTGTATATTCGGCTATGCAGTCGCCCGGAAAATTCGTGATCATCCCATTGTTGCGGATGTTGCCGTTGAACCTGAACGTGCGGTTCATCGCGATTGCCTCGATGATGTACGAGCCGTACTCGACCGATCTTTTCGGCAATTCCAACGATTCATCAGCAAGCATATCGCGATCTTTGTACTTTTCGCGCACTTTTTTCGCCCATTTAAGCGAAGCTCCGGTCTCGCCGCCGAAATCCGGCTCATCGCAATAGAGCCCACGCGCGAGTTCATTTTTTCTGAAATATGGTAAATATTCCGATAAATGTCCGGTTGACTCGGTCATAAAATAGCCAAAATGCCGAAATACTTCGCCGCGAACCTTCTCCGACGCGTAATATTCTGGCAACTCAAACTTCTCGCGAAGCTCGGGATAGAGATCGACGCCATTATGTTCAAGCTTTGTGAACCACGCCATATGGTTAATTCCGGCACAGTTGTAAGTTATTTCCTCCACTGGAAGATTCAGGTAGCCAGCAATCAGCCTGATCGTTGTCTGGACGCCGTGGCAGAGCCCGACGAACTTCACGCCCTCGTCGTCGAGAGCGCGGCAGACTGCGGTCATCGGGTTGACATAATTTAGCAGCAGCGCGTCCGGACAGAGTTCTCGCATGTCGCGGGCGAGCTCGCGCATGACCGGCAGCACTCGGAGCGACCGGAAAATCGAGCCGATCGAGTTAGTGTCACCGATGCACTGGTCGACGCCGTACTTCAGCGGGATCTCGATGTCGAGCGAATTCGCCTCAACGCCGCCGATCGAGAGCGTCGCGATGACAAAATCAGCGCCTTTCAGCGCCTCGCGCCGGTCGGTCGTGACAAAAGCGTCCGCGTCGAGCGAATTCTTCTCTTTCACGCGGTCGAAAAAGCGTTTTACATCATTAGTATGACGCGTCGAAGGCGCCATCAGCGCGAAATCGACGTGCCCGATTCCGGGAATCTGAACTATGTCGAGCAGCAGCGTCTTGCAAAAAACGATGCTCCCCGCCCCAATCATTGCAATTTTCATGTTTTTCTCCTAAAAAACGAATTCTACATACTATTATACCCTAAAATCGTCGATTTGTCAACCCCAAAACGCAAAAAAAGGACGCGGATAGCGTCCTTTTTGTTCAGTTTGTCTGAATTATTCAGCGTCATCCTGAGCCGCTCTCTCCTGATCGAGGAGAAGCGCCTTGATCGAAAGGCTGATCTTGTGGTTGTCGTTGTCGATCTTTGTGATCTTAGCGTCAACAACATCGCCGACCTTAAGCGCGTCAGACGGCTTTGCGAGCTTCTCGCGGGAAATCTGCGAGACATGAATAAGTCCGTCAGCGCCCGGAACAACCTCAGCGAACGCGCCGAAATCCATCAGCGAAACGATGGTGACGGTAGCGGTGTCGCCCTCGGAGTACTTATCGGTGAAGATCTTCCAGGGATCCATGTCGGGAGTCTTGTAGGTCAGCGAAATTCTCTTCGCGTCCTTGTCGACAGCCTTGACGGTAACGGTGATGACATCGCCGACCTTGACGACCTCGGAAGGATGCTTTATGCGCTTCCAGGAGAGCTCGGAGGTGTGGACCATGCCGTCAACTCCGCCGAGATCGACGAACGCGCCGTAAGAAGTGAGACTCTTGACC
>CAKSOR010000592.1 GCA_934477985.1 uncultured Eubacteriales bacterium | reverse complement strand
ATCATTCGCAAAGATGCCCGGAACTGTTTTGTGGAAAGCCTGAATGACAGCTTCTCTATCGGCAGGATCCATCTGGCTTTTGCTGCTTATGATCAGTCGAAGCCGGCTGGTCAGCGCCAGACGAACAATGTTCATATCTATATTGCTGTGGATGAGTTCCTGGAACTGTGCCGGAAGCTGGATTGCGGTGAGCTGCGGTATATGCTGCAAAGCAAAAAGAAAAACGGCGATAACACGCCGTTGTATCAATGCCTGGGCGGCACATCTGCCGAAAAACTCAGAGCCATCGGTCGGACGAGACAGGACGGAAAAAGTCTTTCCCGCGTAGCGCAGCTGGTACCGGCCAACAAAGCAGATTTCCTTTTTGTTGCCGACAGCGGTCCCGGCGAAACCAATGAAAAGGGACTGATCGTTCCGAAATTCGGCAATAAGCCGGAGAACCATGTGGCAGTCATGATGAGCTTTGAGGCTCTCAGTGAAATGTTTCTGATAACACGGATGCATTATCAGTGCTGGCTCACATCATGGTACCAGCAAAACGCAAATCAACCTGCGCAGAAGCAGGGACAGTATATTGAAAGCCACAAAGAACCGGACAGTTCTTCTGTTCAGATGTTCTGATGCGGTTCGGGCGGCAGAGAGAAAAATCTCTGCCGCTTTTTTACGAAGAGTTTCCCTTGTCCGATAGCATAAAAATCACAAACTTGCAATCTGATCTATTGCATACAGCGGCAGATTTACGAGCCAGTCTTCTTTTTTGTAGTCTGCCATAGAAGTACGGACAGAAACTTCAGGTGAAAATTTATCATAATAGGTTTTCAGACTCTTAGCTCTGAGATTAACCTCTGCCTTTACTTCCACTGGAATTATGAGTTCACCAGTATCAACGACAAAGTCAACTTCGCATGAGCCTCTGTCATTGGTGTAGTAATAAACATCCAAAGTCTGAATGGCCTTTAGCTGCTGGCAAACATACTGTTCGGTAAGAGCACCTTTGAACTCCACAAAAAGCTCATTTCCGTCAAGCAAGGTGCGCTGGTGCAACCCGGCCATACAGCCAAGAAGCCCAACGTCAACAACAAACAGCTTAAATGCTTTCAAGTCCTCATACGCACGCAATGGAATGCCTGCCGCATTGACACGGCTGACCTTATGAATAAGACCACAATCGCTCAGCCACATAATTGCGGTTTCATACTCTTTTGCACGGGAACCGTCACGAATAAGACCGTAGATAAACTTTTTGTTTTCTTTGGCTAGCTGAGAAGGGATACTGTTCCACAACACACGCAATCTCGGAACGATTTCATTGGGAGCGTGCTTGGAAAAATCCTGTTCGTAGGCGGCAAGGATCCGTTTTTGAATTTCACGGACTTCGTTAAAGTCTTTATTCTCTGCGAAACATTGTACTGCCTCTGGCATTCCGCCAACAAAGTAATAGTACTTCAAAGCGTCAATATATGTTTGCCTAAAGCCTGTAATCATTTGAAAGTCCTGCTTATCCAGCAATTCGGCAAAACGTTCTTTATCGGTTGCCATCAAAAACTCTTTGAAAGAAAGTGGATATAATTTTAGGAAATCTACTTTGCCAACCGGGAAAGACGTTCCCTGATGTAAAGCAATACCAAGCAAAGATCCGGCACATATGATGTGATACTGGGGAGCATTCTCATAAAAATATTTAAGAGATGCCAATGCTCTTGGGACTTCCTGCACTTCATCAAAAATCAGCAAAGAATTGTCGGGATTGATTTTGCGTCCAACATATAATTCCAATCCCATAATCAAACGTTCCGTGTCCAGATCAGAAGCAAACAGTTCTGCCATTCTGGAATTGGAGTCAAAATTGATATATACGGTATCCGCATATGCCTGTTTGCCGAACTCCTTCATCAGCCAGGTCTTACCGACCTGCCGAGCTCCTTCAATAATCAAAGGTTTGCGGCGCTTGCTTTGCTTCCATTTTAATAACTTCTCAATAGCAATTCGATACATACACGCACCTCCATAATTATAACGCAAATATAGTATAACACATATTTTC
>CAKSOR010000591.1 GCA_934477985.1 uncultured Eubacteriales bacterium | reverse complement strand
TCGATGTACGCCGAAGCCAGCAGGATGTCAATCGCGAGCGGGTGACCGATTCTCACAAGCTCGGATGAGAGCGAGTCGAGCGAGATTCCGTTGTAATCCGGCAGCAGCGGTCTCGCGTTTTTAGCGTCAGGTCTTATGAACGCGGTCGAAAGCGACAGCTCAACCGCGTTTGCCCTGGCTTCCGCGCTGACAATGAGCTTCCTGTCGTCCGACATAATGTAGAGCGTAAGCAGGAGCACGGTGAGCAGGGAGAAAAAATCCTCCTTGCTGAGCGATACGCTCACACTGTCAAGCGACTCGGGCAATCTCACCGCGACATCCGGGCCGTATTCACACATGCAGTTTCTGAAATCGGAAAGAAAATTTCTGAACATCGGCTCAAACTCACCAGGCATCATCTCCCCGGCGAACTTTCCGCCGCGCAGCTCCATCCGTTCGTAGACGGCAAGAGCGCACCGCGCGTCGCGGGCGGCGATGTTCATGTCCAGCATGCGTCCCGGAACCGCCTCGCTGTTCAGAAGCTCGGAAAAACTGGCTCTGATGAGAGCTTTCGTGTGGTTGACCGTCCGCTCAATCTGAGCCGCGAAGTATCGGTCATACGGCTTGTCGAACAGAGGCAGCGCCAGAATCAGGCAGCCGATACCGTCAACCGAGGTTCGGTAGTCGAGCATGAGAACATTTTCTCCGTTCGGCTTCACAAAGATAACCGGCGCGATGTCTTCTTCGCTGAGACGCATGACAGCGCCTTCGTCTGTCTGTTTGCCGGCGTGACTTGATTTTCTGAGTCCGCATACCATGATATCAATGATGGGCGTCTTGTCAGCGACGTGAAGACTGTCGCCGCAAGCCGCGATCGGAAGCATGCTCCGCTTGATGGCGCGGCTTGAAAGAATCTCGCGTAAATGAAAAATAGCGTCTTTTATCGGCATCTCTTTTTTTACATTCACGGACAGCGGTCAAATAACATATTCTCCGTGTCTGAATATGTCTTCTCTGGTCTGACTTTGTACTTATATTTTACAATATAATTTTACAATATAATTTCATGTTTGTCAAGTGGTTTCCGTGAAATAACGCATGCTTTGCCGTTCCTTTACCCCTCACGCCGGAATTATCCCTGCCCCGCCCGCTTCCGGTACTCCGACGGCGAGCTCCCGGCGCACTTTCTGAATACCTTCGAGAAATACATCGCGTTATGATAGCCGACGCCCGACGCGATCACGCTTATCGGCAGGTCGGTCTCGTGCAGCAACTGTTTGGCGTGCCTGATCCGGCAGTTCTCGAGATATTCCGAGAAGCTGTATCCGGTCGCCTCGCGGAATTTACGGGAGATATAGTTGGGATGATAATTGTAGAGCCGGCACACATAGTCGAGCGACAGTGAACCGTTGCCGTAGCTGCGGTCGATAAATGCCCGGATGCGCGAGATCACGTCGTCCGGCTCCTTCTGATCTTCGTGAGCCGGCGACGGCAGCAGCGCGAGCGCGTAATAGAGCAGCCCCTTAGTGAGTGTCGTGAGATTCTCCTCGTCGCAGGCGCTCAGCGCCATTATCCACTGGTCGATAAGCATGCCATATCCCGGAAAGACCCGCGCCGGATCGGTGATTCCGTAGCACGACAGAAATTTGTCGGGATCGAGCCCGGTAAACGAAATGTAGATGTATTTCAGTCCGCGGATGTCGGTCAGTGAATACCTGCATCCGAGCTTCACGAAAAAGAGGTCGCCGACTCCGAGCGGATGCCGGAGGTCATCGGTCTCAAGCGTCCCGGAGCCCTCGACGACGAGGTGGCAGCGGTAGTGCTCAAGCACCTCCGGGAATGGATGTATAGTCGGCAGCGTCTCGTAGACGAACTGATATGTGAAGAGCGACGAGCTGTCGGCGTTCTGTTCGCTCGCGAAAAGGCAGACGTTGCTATCCGGCAGAGTCGGATTCTGATTCATATTCCACACCTCCATAAACAATAGTATATATTAGAGCTGTTCGATAACCCTCCAGATATGTCAATCAAATTGCCGACTTACGTCGCCAATTTGATACGCTAAAGTCGG
>CAKSOR010000590.1 GCA_934477985.1 uncultured Eubacteriales bacterium | reverse complement strand
CAGTGCATCTGCGTTGGCGTAGATGCCAAAAAGGTCGGCGAAAATAAGTGGACAGTGTTCATCAACGGCGGCCGTGTGGATATGCAGCTGGATCTGGTCGATTGGGTAAAACAGTGCGAGCAGCTGGGTGCCGGGGAGATCTGCCTGAACTCCATTGATACAGACGGCGTGCGCGGCGGTTTTGATCTGCCGATGCTGAAAGCCGTCTGCGATGCAGTACAGATTCCGGTGATCGCCAGCGGCGGCGCAGGAAAACTGTCTGACTTCGCAGATGCTTTTCTGGAAACCGGATGCTCTGCGGCACTGGCGGCATCTCTGTTCCACTTCCGGGAACTGACAGTCCAGGAAGTCAAAGCAGACTGCCGCGCAAAGGGCATTCCTATGCGATAACGATTTGAGGAGAACATTGCATTATGATTTTTCTCATTTTCTTTGTACTTTGTATTCCTATTGTCCAACTGATAGGCGGCTGGTGCATGCGATACCACACACCAAAGAAAATCAATAGCTGGATTGGCTATCGCACCACAAATGCAATGAAAAATGCAGATACATGGAAACTTGCCAATCAGTATTGCGGCAAGCTTTGGCTGATGATCGGAACAGTTTCGCTGATTCTTTCTGTGATTATTGGTTTTAGCTGTCTGTTCTTTTCCAAGAAAATTGCCGCCATTTTGATACTGGGAATGATTAGCGTGCAGACACTTGTACTTCTGCTGACAATTCCTTTTGTAGAAGCCAAATTAAAAAAGGGAGAACACTTCACATGATAAAAATTGACATCAACGATCTGGACAAATATTTCCAGAAAGGTGAACTGATTCCGGCAATCGCATTTGATGTGGATACAAAAACCGTTCTGATGCTGGCATACATGAATAAGGAAAGCCTGCGTAAGACGTTGGAAACCGGCTACACCTGGTACTGGAGCCGTTCCAGACAGGAACTTTGGAACAAGGGCGCGACCAGCGGCCATCTGCAAAAGGTCATCTCCATTTACAGCGACTGCGATGATGACACATTGCTGCTCAATGTCAAGCAGACCGGCGCGGCATGTCATACCGGTTCGTACAGCTGCTTTTTCAACGAGATGTACGCTGACGATGCGGCAGCGGAATAAAATTTAGAAAAACAGTCACATTTTTCAAAACCTCCGAATACACTGTAGAGAAGCATCTATCAGGGAACTGATAGGCTTAACAGTGCTGAAGGAGGTTTTTTCAATGAGCCAATATCACCCTTTACCGGAACACTGCGCTGACACTGTGCCCATCAAAGTGAACCGTGTGTTTGACAGCTGCAGTGATCGGGATTGCTTCTCGAACATTCAAATATTAATGGACGGGGGAGAACTGCCGCCAAATGTCACCATGGTAAAAAGCCGCTGTGTTCGTGTCTCGGATATCTGCATGAACATTGAGCCGGTTCCCTTTAACCGTGGATTCTACTCCATTGATTTAACTTACACATTCCGGGTAGAGCTTATGGCGTATGAACGCGCATGCAGCAGTCCTGTACTGCTGACCGGTACAGCATATGCCAGCAAGAATGTGATTCTCTACGGCGGCGAGAGCAACACACAGACATTTTTCAGCAGCGGCGAACAATTGGGAGATACCAATGCTTGCTGCGAGGCCATCAATCTCCCCACCGCAGCAGTACAGGTCGTTGCACCCATTGCGCTGGAAGCACGCATCGGTTCAGTTTGTGCAGCAGACGGTACAACGCCGGTTCGCACTGTCATCATGACGCTGGGTCTCTTCTCTGTAGTAGAGGTGTTCCGTCCGGTAACCATTCTGGTTCCCACTTATGAGTATACCATCCCGACCAAGGAATGCCATACGGATACAGAGTCGCCCTGCGCTGTCTTTGATAAGATCCGTTTTCCGGCAGAGGAGTTTTCACCGGGAACATTGGATGCAGTTCCAAAGGAAAAGATCTGCGGCTGCGGAGAGCCAACAGAATGCGGCGATATGTCTGCGTCGGAATAACGTGTAAAACGGGCGGCTGTTTGTCGTCCGTTTCTTGTTTCATTGAGGGTAGAAAATGCGAAA
>CAKSOR010000589.1 GCA_934477985.1 uncultured Eubacteriales bacterium | reverse complement strand
GAGCAAGCTCGCCACCTGTCCGCCGCGAGGCGCTGCGCGCCTCGCGGCGTCGCGGCTGCGCCGCGCTCGCCCGGCTCGTGGCGAGCCGGGCGTGCGCCCGCGAACAAAAGGCTGCCGCACTGCGGCAGCCCCTATCCGTGTCAGACTATCCGTGTCAGACTGTCTGTGTCAGACTTCGTAAGGTACGAACCTCTCGGGATAAACAACCTCAATATCCGAAAGCTCCGCCGCGGTCTTCCTGACACTCTCAACCTTTGACTCGGGAAAGTGAATGACGAAAAGCCGTTTCGAACGCGACTCGCGCGCCGTGAGAAGCGAAATGTCAATGCTCGAATGCAGACACGACGGCGGATTGTTGATGTCCGAGCGCCCGTCGGCGAGCGCTGTCTCGTGCACTAAAATGTCGCAGTCGTGAAGCGTCTGCGGAATGTTCTCGCGGTAGAATGTGTCGCCTGTGATTCCAAGCACCCTTCCGGTCTTCCGCTCCTCAATCCGATAACAGATGCAGTCGATCGGATGCAGCGACGAGCCTGTGTCAATCTCGACATCGGGCAGCTCGATCATATCGCCCGGCTCGAGTTCATAGACGGTCGGATAGGTGCACTCGGGATAGAACGGCTTGTCCGCTCCTGCCTGTAGGAACGCCAGCGCGAGATCCACAACGTGCTTCACATCCTTCTTCGGACCGTAGATGCAGAGCCTCGACAGATCCTTTCCGACCTGCAAATACCAGAAAAGAATCTGCGGAAGCGCCATGTAGTGGTCGTGGTGCATGTGCGTGAAGAAAATGTGCTCGATGTCCTGCGGCTCAACACCGGCGCGCTTCAGATTGTCGGCGGCGTAATAACCGGTGTCGAACAGGTATCTTTTGTTTACGAGTATTCCCGAAGCGTCGTTGCCCGGCGCGGGATTCCAGCAGTCGCTGGCTAAAAAAGTTACATTCATGTCAGTTGAATTCCTTCAGAAACCAGATTTTTTCCTTGCTTGCCTCAAAGCTCTTCTTGTCGAGATAATCAAGCGCAGTCGCCTCGCCCGGCTTGAACCTGAACATCAGGCGGTAGGCGTAGAGCGCCTGGAACTTATACCCGCGCTTCTTGTCATCGCGGTTGACGCCGTATTTGCCGTCGCCGAGCAGCGGATGCCCGATCGAGGCAAAGTGCGCGCGGATCTGATGCGTCCGCCCGGTGACAAGCTCAACCTCGACGAGCGAAAGCTCCGGAGTCTCGTCGATCACCCGGTATTTCGTTATGATCTCCTTGTAACCCGGGCGCGGCGCGGTCACTACGTCGACGATGTTGTCGTCCGGATTCTTTCTGAGATAACCGCGCAGCGTGTCGGACTTCTTCGGAAGATGCCCGTGCACCGCCGCGAGATAGAACTTAGAGAGCTCGTCGTTCCGTATCTTCTCGTTCATCACCCGGAGCGCCTCGGCGTTCTTCGCGGCGATCACTATTCCGCCGGTGTTGCGGTCGATGCGGTTGCAGAGCGCCGGCGCGAAGGACTGCTCCTCGTCCGGGTCATACTCGCCCTTGCGGTATAGGTACGCCCAGACGTGCGAGATCAGCGTGTTGACCTCCTCCTCGTTGTCCGAGTGAACGATCATCCCGGGCTGCTTCTCGAGCAGCATTATATTTTCGTCCTCGTAGATAATATCAAGATGCGGCGTCAGGCGCGTGAAAGAGCGCTCGGCGGCGTCCGACTCAAAGAATTCCTCTGCGAGAAAGAGCTCGACTGTGTCGCCGGGCTGTAAAATATATCCGATCTCAGTGCGCTTGCGGTTGACCTTGATCTTCTTTGTGCGGATGGATTTATACATGAGGGACTTCGGGAGAGCCTTGACAGCCTTCGAAAGGAACTTGTCGAGCCGCTGTCCCGCGTCGTTTTCTTTTATATACAGCTTTCGCATGCTACGCTCCGTTTTGATAGTTGTAAATTTTATTATACCATATACGCGACCGGATTTCTATACATAAAAGTAAATTTTTACGCAAAAAGTTCGGCGCTCCGGATGAAAATGTCCGAACGGCAGATTTATTCACACCATTCTGATATGCTTTTATCCGGAC
>CAKSOR010000588.1 GCA_934477985.1 uncultured Eubacteriales bacterium | reverse complement strand
AGCATGGGCCAGATATCGCGCACCATGTTCGCCAGAATTTCCGCCTTCTGTTCCGGCGTACGGCTGCGCAATGTGGTTCCAATCAGCCGCGTGCGGCGCACATACATGCTTTTGAGATTGACATTTGAAAAATCGCCCGCCAGCGTCGCGATCATAATCCAACGTCCCCAATAATTCATGTACGGCAGGCATTCGCCCACATTTGCATCGCCCAGACAATCGATGGCGATATCCACGCCGCGGCCGGCATCCAGTTCCGCCTTCATAATTTCCGCAAGCTTCTGCTTTTTGGTGTTTACAACCATATCCGCATGAAGATACTCGATGGACTTTGCAACTTCATCGCTGATGACCGTCGTGATCACGCGCGCCCCGTACGCCTTCGCAATCGGAATAACCGCGCTTGCAAGTCCGCTGGCGCCCGCCTGCATCAGAAGCGTATCGCCTTTTTTCAGCTTTCCTTCGTAAAACAGGAACAGATACGCCGCGCCGTATACCTCCGGCAAAGATGCCGCCTCCACCATGGAAAGTCCCTTTGGCACCGGCATCAGCATGCCGGAAGGAACCGCGGCATATTCGGCGTACCCGCCGCCGCCGAGCAGCGCGCATACTTTATCGCCAACCTGCCATTTGCCTTCCGCTTTGACATCTTCGCCAACTTCTGCAATCGTACCGGCAATTTCCAAACCCATCCATTCGGGGCAGCCGGGCGGGGGCGGATAATCGCCCGCGCGCTGCAATAAATCCGCGCGGTTCAGTGCAGCCGCTTCAACCTTTACCAGTACCTCTCCAGATTTAATAATGGGATCCGGTACATCTCGCCAGCTTAAAGAACGATCATTTTCAATCATAACTGCTTTCATAGAACATCATCCTTTCGGTATTCTCTCTGGATTCCATTAAAAACGCACATGTCGTTTTTATCATAATAATTTCTGCAAAATGCATTCTATCCACTGCATTTTTGTTCAATCAAGCAATTTATTAACTTTATATCATACATACCTTCCATTGTCAAGAAAGCGTTGCGCATCGTGCAATCAATTTTCAAAAATTATAATTTGCACGATGCGCAACGCATATTTATTCGATCAATTTTCAGTTTTCTCTTTACAGCACAGCCTGCTTTACGCTCTGATTGAATTTATCGGAAATCGCCTGTGCGGAATTCTTCATGCATTTTACGATATGGGTGAATCGTTCAGGCCTCTGATGAAAATCTGTCATGCCGGAAAAGCCGATGCAGTAATCTACTTCTCCATTTCTCCCGAAAATCGGAACGGCTACGCAATAAGCGCGATCCGTATATTCCGCCTGATTTTCCGCATAGCCGCGCGCACGCGCCAGGCGCAGATGATCCATCAGATAGTTCACATTGCAAATCGTATTTTCGGTGTATTGTTTGCGATCCAGCTGTTCCAGCATGGCACGCGCTTCATCTTCCGGCATATAAGCCATCATAATCTTTCCAATGGCGCTGCAATGAAACGGCTTGCGCGTTCCGGGTACATCCGCCTTTTGCAGAGATGATGATTCTTTTCTGGCGCATACCTGATCTATGATGTAAACGCAGCCATTGCTAATCGCGCACAGCCGCGCCGTTTCCTGCGTCAATCTTGCCAATTCCTGCAAGTGCGGTCGCGCAATCTGAAGCATCTGGTTATTTTGGATCACGTTGTAGCTCAACTTCAATACGCCGTTGCTCATTCGGTATTTCTGCGTCAAACCATCTTTTACAACGAGATCGTGCGCTGTAAAGGTCTGCATAAAACGCGTTGCCGTACTCTTATCAAAGCCAAAGCGTTCCGCAATTTCGGATACGCCAGCGCTTTTCTGCTCCGCAAGATATTCCAGCACGGTAAGGGCGCGGTCAAGAGAGTGTATCATTCTTTCCTCCGTACAAATGTATTTTGCAACCGTTGTTTGCACCAATATAACATCTTACGTTCATTTCTGTCAAGAACATCCGTGAACGATTCGCACACAAAACGGGCAGCCGCGCGATGCGGCTGCCTGCTCTCACCTTCAAATATTCATTTTACGCCGAACGATGCGCGCCCAGCTTTTC
>CAKSOR010000587.1 GCA_934477985.1 uncultured Eubacteriales bacterium | reverse complement strand
TCTCGGGCGTGAACATTATCGGAACGCGAAAGACCGACTCGATCGGCGTGCTCCTCGAGGGCTACGACAACACGCTGACCAACATGCGCATCGCCGACGTCTTCACCGGAGTGCTCTTAAAAAGCGCCGGGAACTCGCTCCGTAACATCCATCCGCTCTACACCTGTGACTACACCGACTACACGAACTCCTGCGGATTCATTGACCGCACCGGCTCGAACTGGTACGATTTCTGCTACAGCGACCAGTTCGGAATCGGCTTCAGGCTCGCAGAAAACTGCGCGAGCATCCTCGACCGCTGCTTCTGCTTCTGGTACAGCGAGCGCGAGGGAGTCCACACGGCGATAAAAGCCGAGGGCTCGTTTGACTCGATTGTCACGAACATGCGGGTCGGATTCCGCGGCGGAGAGACCGAAAACAACCTGATCACCGAAGCGCGCCACGGCGGCAGAGGCTCGTTCGTCCGCCCGGTCATACAGAAAGCTCTTCCATCGGTCGACCGAGCCTATGAGGTGTATCTCGAGGGCGGAGTCACTGAATATTGACGGCTTTAATTAAATTATATGCAGCTCACATTAACGCCTGTCGACCAGGTTCTCAGAACAGGAAAAGCGGAGCACTCTGAATCAGCCAGACGTATTATCGACAGGCTGGAACGTGAATACAACATCCACATCTCAGCCTGCTACGTTCAGAGCGACACAAAACTGCTGATTCCGCCGGGCGCTTCATTAAAAAAGCTCATACGGTCGGGCAGATACGAGTTCATCAAGGAAACTATTCTGACGTTTTATATACATTCTGCGCGCTCAGTTATTCCATCGTCGGACAGCGAATTTAAGAATCTGCTCCATGATGTGTTTTTTGAGACTCTGCGCGAAAACGGACTTTCCCTGAGCTATGAAAGAGTGTATCCGCCGGAAGAGATGAACTATTACGGATGGAATCGCACGCCCAAAAGCGAATGGAGCACAGACAGTATCATTCCGCTGAAGCCAGCCGCTAAGAGCGTCGAAGTCACCAACATTGAATTTATAGACCGCCTGGCTCTCTGGAACTATATGAGCGACGCGCTGAATAAGGCAAACGCCTGCGAAATTATAAAAAGAATCGGCGCTAAGGTATTCGTTTCATTCAACAAGGGCATTCCGGTGTATCTGATCGTAATTCCGAACGACCGCCGCACATCCGTAAGCCCGGAGCTTGCAAAGGAGTTTTCCGCCCACATGACGTCTGTCCTGAAGCGAATTGATGTCTGGGACGCTGTAACGCCTGACTCGATGACGCCGGTCATCAACACCTGGGACATGCTGTCCCCGGAACAACGCTTTTCCATTTCAAAAAATTAATTTTCACGCAAAGCAATGCACACGAAAGGAACTATCATGAAAAAACTCAGAGTCGCGATCATCGGCTGCGGCATGATCGCAAACAGCGCGCACTTCCCCGCGCTCCATATCTTAGAGTCCGAGGGACTCGTCGAGGTCGTCGGAGTCGCCGACATCCGCCCCGAAGCGGCTGAATCGACCGCGAAGCGCCATAATGTGCCGGTCTGGTACACCGACCCGCAGAAGATGCTCGACGAGCTTCACCCCGATTTCGTCGCGGTCTGCACTCCGAACGTCTACCACAAGGAGTGGACGCTCGCGGCGCTCAAAGCCGGCGCTGACGTCGCCTGCGAGAAGCCGATCGCCGTCACCTACTCCGACGCGAAGGAGATGTGGGACACCGCGAAGGCGCTCGGACGCAGACTTTTCCCCTGCCAGTGCATGAGATGGCGTCACTACATGATGAAGTCGAAGGAGCTCATCGACTCGGGCGAGCTCGGCGACGTCTACTTTGCCGACGTGTCGTTCATCCGCCGCATCGGAATACCCACCTGGGGCATGTTCCACATGAAGAAGCACAATTACGGCGGTCCGTTCTGCGACCTCGGAGTGCATCTGATCGACTCGCTGCTCTGGCTCTGCGGCGACCCGAAGGTCGTCTCGGTCTCGGGCGCGGCGGTCACGAAGATCGCCAACCAGGGGCAGGACATCCATCTGTCTATCGCCGAGAGCGGCGCATAC
>CAKSOR010000586.1 GCA_934477985.1 uncultured Eubacteriales bacterium | reverse complement strand
CGGCATAGCCGCGCCGGGCGCAAACGCCCTCAGCTTACTTCACCCCGGAGACCGCGAGCACTGTCGAGGTCGAAAAGTCCCAGGCTTTCACCCCGCGCTCGTACTTCGCGATTCTCTCGTCCCAGCGCGAGTTTATGAGCGAGGTGAGTCTCGCGAGCCCGTCCGGACTCAGAGCGCCCGGCGCGCGGTTGAGAATCTTGCGTACTGACGCGAGATCACTGTTCCTGCGGCAGTTTATCTGCTTCAAAGCCGTGCCGCGGTCGACATCCGCGCTGTCCGGACAGTAATCGACAACCGTGAAGACCTTAACCGTCACGTTCCTGAACCCGTATTTCTCAAGCTCGCGCGGGTATTCATGCTCATCCAGCTCGTATTTGCCGACCTCTGAGTCTCCGGCATCGAACTCCGAAGCCTTTTCCCAAGCCTTTTGCAGTAGCGCGTCCTCCTCGTCAGAGCACCCGACCGGAGACTTTATGTTCAGCCTCGGTCTGACTGACAGCACCGAGACGCGCCCGCCGGGATTCAATACTCTGAGTTGTTCGCCGAAAAACGCGTCGTGCGGTATGTGCTCAGCGACCGTGTGCGAAAAGCACAGATCGAATGTCCCGTCCGGAAACGGAAGCTCCGCCGCGTTTCCGACGAGAAACCGGCACTCCGGGAACAATTCCTTCGCGCGCCGGATATGTCCTTCGTCCAGATCGAGTCCGGTGACGTCGACGCCCGGCACGAATTCCTTTACTCTGTGGCAGAACATCCCTCCGCCGCATCCGACCTCGAGCACCCTCATCCCGGGCAGAACGGCGAGTGCGTCGAGCCACAGCGCTTTGTTTTTGTCAGTGAATCTGAGACCGCGGCTCTCGTTGAGCTCGTCGGTTGTCTGAATATAGCTTGACCAGTTTTTCATCATTCTCTCCTTTCGGGCAAAAAAATACCGCGGCGAATAACCGCGGTATTTGTGTTTTCTCTTGATCAGCATCAAAATGTTGACGGAGTCAACGCTAAAACTCAGCGTAGTTAAGTTTTAGTCGCTGATGTAGGGAAGAAGCGCTACGTGACGCGAACGCTTGATAGCGATCGTGAGCTGACGCTGATGCTTTGCGCAAGTGCCCGAGATTCTTCTGGGAAGGATCTTAGCGCGCTCGGAGATATACTTTCTCAGGCGAGCGACATCCTTGTAATCGATCTCGTCGATGTGATCCGCGCAGAACTGGCAGACCTTCTTCTTTCTGCGCATAGCCGGGCGAAACGGCTTGGAAGCGTCTCTTTCGGTTCTCTCTCTATCCATTTGTCTTGACCTCCTGTTTATCTATTTGGTTCGCGGGCAATGCCGCGTTCAAGCTGCGTTTACGCAACTGGTGAAGCTGTGTTTACGCAACTGACAAAGTTGCGCGCAACGCAACTGGCAAAGTTGCGCGTATCGCAACTTTTAGAACGGGAGCTCGTCCTCAGTGTCGATAAGCTCGAACTGCGGAGCGTTTCCGTTCTGCTGTGCCGCCGGAGCGCTGGGCTGCGCGGCGGGCGTTGAGTACTGTGGCTGTGGCTGGGTGTTGTAGCCCGGGACATAATTGCCCTGACCATACCCCTGATCGAAGCCGCCCTGATTCTCACCCTTAGCGTCGACGAAATAAGCCTCGTCAACCTGTACCTCGGTCGAGGTGCGCTTAGCGCCCTGCTGATCGGTGTAGTTGTGGGTCTGAATGCTGCCGACAACGCAAATACTCGACCCCTTGCGGAAATAGCGCGAGATAAACTCGGCTTGCTGACGCCATGCGACGCAGTTAATGAAATCAGCCTCGGGCTGGTTTCTCGAGCCGTCATCGTTCTTCGAGCCGAATCTGCGGTTGACGGCGACTCCGAAACGGAGCACCATAGTGCCGCTGGGCGTCTGCTTGAGCTCGGGGTTCTGGGTAAGACGACCGCCGAGTATCACCTTGTTGAGATTGAAGTTTGCCATTGTCTGACCTCCAAATCAGTGACGATCCGACACTTATTCAGCGTCAGCGGGAGCTTCTGCGGGAGCCTCAGCGGGCTTTTCAGCCTTGGCTGCCGCCTTCTTCTCGTCGTGCTTTACGA
>CAKSOR010000585.1 GCA_934477985.1 uncultured Eubacteriales bacterium | reverse complement strand
TGTCAGGCGGATGTACATCGTCGCGAACAATGTTCTCCCCGAATCCGACGCGCCTAAGCGGAATGATTTCGTCCAGCTCGACATCTTCACCGACCTCGAAGCCGAGGAGAAAAAGCAGAAAGCCGAGTCCGCCGAGCTCGAACGTGAAAAGAAGCTCCAGAAGGCGACACTCGAGATAAAGAAAAAATTCGGCAAGAACGCGATCCTCAAGGCTATGGATCTCGAGGACGGCGCGACCGCCAGAAACCGCAACCTCCAGATAGGAGGACACAGGTCCTGACAAGTTAAAAAGTAAGAGTGAAGAGTGAAGAAGTAGAGTTACAAGTATTACGCGGGGCTTGTGGCTCAATCGCACAATATTCGAGTTGCAAGCTATATCAAACTCTTCAATTTACGAGAAGCAAAATATGAACAGCAAATATGATGGTATAATAAATCTGCCGCACCACACCTCAAAAAAACATCCGCGGATGCCTTTGTCTGACCGCGCGGCGCAGTTCCTGCCTTTCGCGGCGCTGACCGGCTATGACGCGGCGATAAGTGAGACCGCGCGGTACACTGACGTCCGCCCCGAGCTTGACGAGCCCGAGCTCGCGCTGCTTGACCGGAGATTCCAGCTCCTTTCGGAGCATTTGAGCGAAGAGCCGCTTGTCGTCCTGACCTGCTTTGTCCCCGACGCGCGCAAGTCGGGCGGGGCTTTTGCGACGATCCGCGGCGTGATCGACGAGATCGACGAATCCGGGCGGATAATTATAATGCGCGATGGAACGAAGGTCAGTATGGACGACGTTCTTGAGCTCGACAGCGAGCTCTTCGGACGCATTAAAACCCAACCGGGCTGAATCCACGACTGAATGGATTCATTGCGCCTTCAGCCAGCGGAAGAAGGTCGTTCGCGACACTCCGAGCTGATCGGCGGCGCTCTGCGCACTGATCTCGCCCGACTCCCACTTTTCCCTGATTTCGTCGAAGCTGCCGGGGCGCTCGAGCCGGCGTCTGCCGAACTTCACTCCGCGCTCTATCGCCGCCGCGATGCCCTCAGCCTGCCGCTGACGGTTGAACTCGCGCTCGGTCTGGGCGACGTAGGACAGAAGCTGCAAGACGATGTCGGCGATGACGACGCCGGTCAGGTCTTTGCCCTGCTTTGTGTTGAGCAGCGGCATGTCCAGGACGACAATCCAGACCTGCTTCTGCTTGGTCAGCAGCCGCCACTGCTCGAGAATCTCGTCATAGTTCCGCCCGAGCCGGTCGATGCTCTTGACAACGATCGTGTCGCCGGGACGGAGCTTTTTCAGCAGCCGCCGGTAGCCGGGGCGTTTGAAGTCCTTTCCGGACTGCTTATCAACGCTGATGTTCGCGGGCTTGATACCGTATTCCTCCATCGCCTTCAGCTGGCGATCCTCGTTCTGTTCGCGGGTCGAGACCCTTATGTAGCCGTATTCTACAGATTTCATGTGTGTTTCTCCTTTTTGGGAAATTTCACACACTATTATAGCTGAGAGATTTGAACTCCCGCCGAACTCGTGAAATTCAGATATTTTATTTTTTTAGAATTTACTGCTTACTTTCCGCGGCGGATATGCTGTAATTTATGTGGGTGCAAAAAAAAAACGGGGCTTCCGCCCCGGTTTTTTTGTATTATTCATTATTCATTTTATCACTATTCATTATTCATTTATGGGCAACTGACAACCCAGGGCAAGCCAAGGGTAATCCGACATTTTTTTATGAACATTGAATAATGATTAATTAATAGCTAATAATATATCAGATCACAAAGCCGCCGTCCTTGAAGACCTGAACCTCAGTCCCGTCATGCCTGATACCGACAATCGACATATCCGCCGTTCCGATCATGAAGTCTACGTGATTTGCGCTGCGGTTGCCGCCCTTTGCGTAGAGCTCGTCCTCAGTGAGCTTCTCGCCGTCCTTCATCGTGTCGGGATAACACTCGCCGAGCGCTAAATGGCAGGAGGCGTTCTCGTCGAAAAGCGTCTCATAGAAGAGGATTCCGAGGTTCGAGACAGGCGAGTCGTACGGTATAAGCGCGACCTCGCCGAGGCTCTTTGAGCCCTCATCAGTTC
>CAKSOR010000584.1 GCA_934477985.1 uncultured Eubacteriales bacterium | reverse complement strand
GGTCGGTCTCAATGCGTCCTTCTTTTTGGAGTTTCGACAGCTCTGCCGACATTGCCGAGCGCTCGATGCACAGAAAATCTGCCAGCTGCTGGCGGTCAAAGGGAATGTCAAATTCGACGCTTCCCGCGCGAAGGGCCTGTGATGAGAGATAGGACAAAAGCTTTTCGCGCGTGCGGCGCTTGCTCATGTGGGTGATCTTTTCGTTCAGCTGCAAATTTTTCCGTGCGAGAACGGAAACGAGGTTCCGAATGAGCAGCGCGTGCTGCGGACAGGTCTCCGAGCAGACGGTAAGAAGGCGCGAAATGTCCAGAAACATGACGTTCGACTGCGTATGAGAGACGATGCTGACGTTTAAGACCGCGCCGGGCGTGGCGGCAAAGGGTTCTGCGAAGGTGCCCGGCGGGGCGATTTTTCCCATGATGTTGCGCTCGCCCCAGAGGTCTTCCTGCACGGCCAGCGCCGAGCCGGAGAGCAGAAGACCCATCACGCGCGTCTCGGTTCCGGCTCTTAAGATATACTCGCCGGGGCCAAAGGCGCGGACGCTTGCGCCCACACAGTGAAGAACCGACGCGATCTGTTCGGCGCTCATCGAGGCGAAGAGGGGAGATTTTTGCAGCAGCGAAGAATATTTTTGCATGAAGGCACCTTCTTTGTTGGAAATCTAACATAACAGCTTGCCTCATTATAGTATACTGTTCTCAGAAAAACAAGGGAAGCTCTTCAGAGGTTCCCATAACGAAAGGGGAAGAGGCCATGCTGTATTCCGGCTGTCAGAGCAAATCCAAGGAGATTCCGCCCGCGCCACTTCGCGATGTCCGCGGCGTCCGGGTCATCCATCGACATTCCGATTCCCCAGACGCGGTCGCTCCGTGAGCACTCGGCGATAAGCGCCTTTCCGGTCGATTTCAACCGATCGCCGAGCGCCTTGTCCTGCGTGAACTTCGCAACCAGCGCGCGGTGAATGATAAGCTGACGCATGCCGTCCCAGACAGTCGGCTCGAACGGCGTCACATTCCGCCCGATCGCCTGTATCTCCGCCTGATCGCGACTCGCCATGATCTTCTCAAGCGCCGCTTCGTCGCAGAACAACTTCGCCTTGCCAGCCATCAGGTACTGCTCGGCGCACCAATATTTCACGCCGCCGATCGTAAAATCGCCCGGATACCAGTTGCTCAGATAACCGTTCTCCTCGTCAATCAGGTGGAATCTCACCACCTCAGGCTTGCTTGCCTCTCCGAGCAGGCGCTCGCCGAGCTCTTTCGCGCTCTCGTCAATCACCGCGAAGATCACGTCAATATCGTTCTCGGTCTGAAAATCCCGAACCGATTTCAGCGCCACCCGCCACGCCTCGCGCTTCGGATAGCCGTAAATTCCTGACGAGATCAGCGGGAACGCAACCGTCCGGCATTTATTCTCCGCCGCGAGACGCAGCGCCGCCTGATAGCAGCCATAAAGCGCCTTCTCCTCGCCAGAGTTTCCGCCGCTCCAGACCGGTCCGACCGCGTGGATTATGTGCTTTGCGTTCAATCCGAACCCGGGCGTAATGACCGCGCTTCCGGTCGGACAGCCGCCGATAGCGTCACACGCCGCCCGCAGCTTTTCATATCCCGCCGCCGCGAATATCGCCCCGCAGACTCCGCCGCCCGCCGCGAGCCGGCTGTTCGCCGCGTTCACGACCGCGTCGACTTGCAGCTTCGTTATATCGGCGAGCTTTATATCTATGGTACTCATGTAATCAGCTCCGTTCTGACAACATTATACCACAGCTCTGTGGAAAAGTCAAGGCTTCACAGACATGTTAAATAACCCGACCTCAGCGTGTGAAAATGGCGATGGAATCGGCAGTTTATGAGTTGGCAAGTTCGGGAGGGTTATCGAACATGTCTGTTATAATCTCCGCCGTCGCCGACGCGATCGCCTCGATGCCCGCGGCGTTCGGGTGAATCAGATCCTCTGAGATATACTCCGCGATGTGCGGCGAGACGACGCTGTAGAGGTCGTTTATCATGACGCCGTTCTCCTTCATCAGCCCGACCGCCGCGCTGTTGTAGCGCTCGATGTCAGAGTTCAGGTGGCAGGATGGGAT
>CAKSOR010000583.1 GCA_934477985.1 uncultured Eubacteriales bacterium | reverse complement strand
GCCGTTCAAACGCCGATCAGCCCGAGCCTGAATCGTCTGACTGCGAAGAACCTGAGTTCAGCGAAACTGAAATTTCGGCTTCTGAAGAGCAATTGCCCGAGGTACCTGAAAGCACCGAAAAATTCAGCGAATCTGAACAAACCGTCGACATTGTGCACGACGCGTGCGAGGATGTGCACACATGTGATATAGAAAAAAGAAATAAGAAAAGAGAAAAAAGAGACAAGAAAACAGAGTGCGTGAGCGACCGTGCGCGCCCGACTCTCGCCGCGGTCAGCGATTATTGCGCCGAGCGGGGCGGAAAAATCGACCCCGAGCGCTGGTTCAACTACTATACGGCGAACGGTTTCATGGTCGGAAAAGCGAAAATGAAGGACTGGAAAGCCTGCGTCCGCGCCTGGGAGAGCAACGGATTTACCGGAAAATCGCAAATTCCGGTCGATCCGAACGCGAACGCGCCATCAATTGTCTATTCGCCCGATGATTACCAGAATATTTCCTGGTAAATAAATCCATATGAGTAAAATTATGTCACAAGATGACCCGATTATCCGCGCCGAAAGGCTGATCCGCGGGAATATGCTGGTCAGGGCGGGGCTCGGCGCACGCTATTCGAAGCTCAATTTCAGCATGTTCAGCCCGTCTGAACAGCAGAAAACGGCTTTTTCGGCGGCAAAACAGTTCGTCAGAAAGTTCAATTCGGGTACTACATATGGCGAAGGAATGATTTTCGCGGGCAACTGCGGGAGCGGGAAGACGATGCTGGCGGCGGCGGTCGCGTGTGAGGTTGTGGCGGGCGCGGAACTCGACGACACGCGGGTTTACCTGGCGGCGATCGGCTGCGACGACTCAAAAAACGCCGAAACACCAGTAAAATTTGTAAATATCGTAGAGCTATTCGACAATCTGCGCCGTATGTTTGATAAATCCGACAACGAAAACGCGGATTTGCTCGAGGAGCTCAAGCGAGTTCCGCTGCTGATTCTGGACGATCTGGGCGCGGAAAAGCCGACCGGCTGGACTGCCGAGCGGCTTTACGAGCTGATTAATTACCGTTATATGGAAGAACTGCCAATAATTGTCACTACGAACTGCAAGCCGGACGACCTGAAACTGCGCCTTGGCGAGCGGATTTTCGACCGATTGCGTTCAACCTGCGCCTACATTCCGATGGCGACGCCCGAATCGCTCAGAAGTTCGGTAAAATTGAGCTGAGAAAATCGACGAAATCAAGTCGCGAATTTCGTCAGATTTCACAAAATCTTCGCGAGCTCAGACGACAATTTCTCCGCTATGATGGCGTGCCCGTCGCGGAGCGGGTGCAGCGGCTCGGCGGGAACCCAGCCGTGCGAGCTGATGTAGTAAATATTGTCGTCAAATTCGCGGTTAAATTCCTCGACAAATCCCGGCAGAACGTCGTCAAACGCGCCGCAGAAGGGCGAAAGCACGATGATTTTCGAGCTTTTGTTACGCGAACGAATCAATTTCAGCACATTCCGGTACTCCGGGAGGTAGGAATCGCGGCTGCCGCGGTCGTTCGCGCCGTGATTTATCACGATGTAGTCGCAGGGCGGGTAGGCGACCGGCGAGCCCTCGAAGTTGAATGGGTAGGCGTCGGCGGTTTTCGGGACGCCGCCGCAGCCGCCGTGCGTGTTGCCGACCGCGCCGTAGCCCATCATGAACGGGCGGAGTCCGAGCTTTTCGGCGGTCAGCCAGGCGTAAGTGCCGGTCACGTCGTCCTGCCACGGTCGGTTGTGCTGATCGTTCAAAGAAAGTTTACGAAATGCCTCGATCAGGACGCCTTCGGTGATCGAGTCGCCGACAAATTCCACAGTTTTTCGCGTGTCAGGCGGAAGAATTCCGGCGTTTTCGGCTTCGTAGCCCTCGAAAGCCATCTTTCCGACGAGCGGCTGATGCCAGCGATGCTGCTGTTCGACGCTGGATTTGTAGATACAAGTCAGCAAATGTGCACCATTATCACGTGCCGAAACGCGGATAAATGGTGTAATTGCCGATTCTACATAAGGCGAGCCATCGACGCTTATGTAGACGTGTCCGAATGGTTCGGAGCTGTGCTCGGTGTTGAAG
>CAKSOR010000582.1 GCA_934477985.1 uncultured Eubacteriales bacterium | reverse complement strand
CGCCGAAGCTTTCCGACCGGACGGTCACGGTTATTTCGATCGTCGTCATCCTTGTTGGAATCGCCGCCGGATTCTTATTCGGCAGCAAATATCCGATGAAATGGCGTCCGGCCGAAAGCGGAACATCCAAGGTGCGCGAGGAGCTGCTCGAACTCGGCTTCCCCTCCGACGTTCTCGCCGACCTGACCGATGAAGAAATCACCGACTGCGAAGGCGCGGCGCGGGTTGTCGTATCGACAAAAGATCATCCTGTAAACCGGGGCGAGACAAAAAAGTGGACAAACGACGGTACGACGAATATTTCCACAATATATCCCAAAAACGAGCTCCGCCTGACCTCGGTCGCCGTGAAGCTTAAGGAGTCGAACGAATGGCGCGTGATTCATCACTTCAGATTTGTCGAGAAAACGAAATTTCCCGGAACCGAATCGATAACGCCTTGGTCGGCGGAATATCTAAGGCGCGACGAGGAGTCGATCTCAGGACGGATTCTCTGCGAGAAAAACGGCGCGACGCTGACCGCGGATTACTATTTCTCCGGACACAGGGGCTATGAGACTGACACGCTCTTATGGGGAACCTCAGACCGGAACGATTTCTTCGCGGAGTTCTCGTTTGACGGCGGGGAAAATCAGCGCGGGTATATCACGTTCACAGCGTTCGCTCCAGATGGTGTCTATTTCGACTCGTGGCTTAATTACACTCATCAGCGCGGGATCTTCAATTACCCGGTCGAGTCAGCCGGAGAATACCGGAGAAAATCGCTGTTCAACGACTACAATTTCGTGACGGTTCAGGACGCGCTGCAATTCGCCACCGATGAGGAATAAAAAATCCCGTCCGGCAAAAACTCCTTAAAGGAGCGCCGGGCGGGCATTCTGTTTTTGTACGCGATTATTCGGGCATATTCTCCCAGTTGTGGTAGACCTCGATGACATCGTCGTTGTCCTCGAGATTCTCGAGAAGCGCGGTCATGTGCTTTATGTCGTCCTCGTCAGAGAGCGCGATGTAGGACGAGGGGATCTTGTCGAGGTCGGCAGACGCTACCTTGTAGCCCTTAGCCTCGAGCGCCTCGCGGACAGCGTCGAGATCGTCCGGCTCGGTCGTGATCTCGAAGATTCCGTCGTCGGACGAGAAATCAGCCGCGCCTGCCTCGAGAGCGTCCTCCATCAGCTTGTCCTCGTCGACATCTCCGTCCTCGTTGTCGATTACGATGACGCCCTTCTCGGTGAACATGAAGCTGACACAGCCGGTAGTTCCGAGGTTTCCGCCGAACTTATCGAAGTAGTGGCGGACATCCGAAGCGGTTCTGTTGCGGTTGTCGGTCGTGGTCTCGACGATGACGGCGACTCCGCACGGACCATAGCCCTCGTATACGATCTCCTCGTAATCGGCGCTGTCAGCCGCGGAAGCCTTCTTTATGATGCGGTCGATATTGTCGTTCGGGACGTTGTTGGCCTTTGCCTTGGCGATGAGCGCCGCGAGCTTGGAGTTCGCGATCGGATCAGGACCGCCCTCCTTGACGGCGACAGCCATCTCCTTACCGATCTTCGTGAAGATCTTCGCTCTCTGAGCGTCGGTCTTCTCCTTCTTGTGCATTATATTTTTCCATTTACTGTGTCCTGACATATTATATACTCCTTAAATTAATTTCACACATTATCTCCCCGGCAGAGACTGACGGGGAGGTTTCTTATATCTTCTCGGTCTTCTTCATGCAGATGAGTCCGAACGCCGCTCCGAGGACGTTCTTTGTCGCCGCGGTCAGAGCTACACGCAGGTCGCGCACATTCGCGTCGGGCGCGGTGACTATCTGGCACTCGTGGTAGAAGCGGTTGAACGCCGCGCAGACGTCGAGAATGTATCTCGTGATGACCGACGGCTCGTACTCCTCGAGCGCCGAGAGCACCTTCTCGGGGAAGATCGAGAGCGTCTTGACGAGCTCTGTCTCGGACTCGTCGGTGAAGGACGACGCGCTGAGCTTCAGGTCGGGAACTCCTCCCGCCTTCGAGATTATCGAGCAGGTTCTCGCGTAGGTGTACTGAGCGTAGGGCCCGGTGTTTCCGTCGAAATTCAGCGCGTCCTCCA
>CAKSOR010000581.1 GCA_934477985.1 uncultured Eubacteriales bacterium | reverse complement strand
CGCCCGGGTCGTTCAGCTCACGCTGAACTTCCGGCGCGAGGCGGATGGCGCACTTCGTGCGCCACCTGCGCTGGACGCGCGCGGTCTGACCGCGCGCGTCCAGAGTCATCACTCTCGCCAGCAAACGCAAGAAAGGAAAAAGCAATGGCATTTGACGCCGGAATGGTTTCGGCAATAGTAAACGAACTTAATGAAACGATCCTCGAGGCGAGGGTCGAAAAGGTGACTCAGCCCGAGAAGGACGAAATTGTCCTCCTCCTGCACGCCGGACGGAAAAACCTCCGCCTCGTGCTGTCATCAGGCTCGAATAATCCTCATTTTAATATTACATCTGTAGTCAAAGAAAATCCGATAGTCGCGCCGATGTTCTGCATGCTGCCGAGAAAGCACCTGACCGGCGCGAGGGTCACATCGGTGACTCAGCTCGGATTCGAACGCGCGGTCGAGTTCGGCTTCGACTGCTTCGACGAGATGGGCTTCAGGACGATGAAATACCTTGTCACCGAGACGATGGGCAAGTACAGCAACGTCATACTCCTGAACGCGGAGAAGAAGGTCGTGAGCGCGCTTAAAATCATCGACCTTGCCGCGAGCTCGGTCAGACAGATACTCCCCGGATTCCCCTACGAGCTCCCACCGACTCAGCGCAAGCTCTGTCCGCTGACCGCCTCGGAAGCCGATTTCAAGTCGGCGCTCTCGGTGTCCGCCGATATGCCCGCCGACAAATTCATCGCCGCGAACTTCTACGGTCTCGCCGCGATAACCTCGCGTGAGATAGCCCTGCGCGCCGCCGGTTCATCCGACCGCCTTATCTCTGAATGCGATCCCGACGCGCTCTGGAAGAGCTTCGAGTCGGTGCGGAACATCATAAACGAAAACAAATCCGAGCCATATCTCGTCTCCGAGATCTCGGGCAGACCGGTCGAATACCTCTTCTTCGAGCCGCGCGAGTACGGCGCTGACTACAACGTCCAGAAGGTTGAGTCCTTCGGCGTGCTCCTTGATGAGTATTTCGGTCGCCGCGACAAGGCGGAGCGCATCAAACAGCGCACCTCCGACATCTTCCGCCTGCTCACCAACGCCGAACAGCGCCTCACCAAGAAGATCGCTCTCCAGAAGCAGGATCTCGCCGCCTGTGCCGACAAGGACAGGTACAAGCTCTGGGGCGACCTCATCACCGCCAACATCTGGCGTCTCTCGCGCGGCGAGGAGAAGGTCGAGCTCGAGAACTACTACAGCGACGACTGCGCGCCGATCACCGTCACCCTCGACAAGCGGCTCTCCCCGCAGGCGAACGCCCAGCGCTGCTACAAGAAGTACAACAAGTCAAAGACCGCCGAGGTCGAGCTCGCAAAGCAGATAAAAATAGCCGAGTCTGAGCTCGGATACATCTACACCGTCTTCGATTCGCTCTCCCGCGCCGAGAGCGAGAGCGACATTCTCGAGATCCGCGACGAGCTCTACCGCTCGGGCTACGCGTCGAGGATGAAGAACTACTCGGCGAAAAAGCTGCAAGCCCCGAAATTCATGGAGTTTCAGACGACCGACGGCAAAAAGCTCCTCGTCGGCAAGAACAACCACCAGAACGACCAGCTCACGACCAAGGTCGCCTCAAAGCTCGACTACTGGTTCCACATCAAGAATCAGCCCGGATCGCACGTCATTCTCTTCTGCGACGGCGAGGAGCCGACCGACCGCGATTTCACCGAGGCGGCAGTCGTGGCGGCTTACTACTCCAAGGCGTCGGACGGTCAGAATGTCCCGGTCGACTACACGCTTGTGAAGAACGTCCGCAAGCCCGGCGGCTCAAAGCCCGGTTTCGTCACCTACCAGACCAACTACACCGCCTATGTCACCCCCGATGAGCGGCTTGTAATGTCGCTTCGAAAGAAATAGAGCAGTGCTCCGAAAGTCCGTCCGCGAATCTCCGGGCGGATTTTTGATAGCTGAACGCGGATATACGCTCCGGAATATGGGTAAAATCCGACAACAGAAGGCGTTTTTTTGAATCAGTCTTCATTATTAAAAGAAAATTTTAGATTTTTGTCCGCAAAACACTTGAAATTTCCGTCTGAAAGAGTTATACTATTAAGG
>CAKSOR010000580.1 GCA_934477985.1 uncultured Eubacteriales bacterium | reverse complement strand
CTGCTGATTCGAGCGGTTGAAGCGCTGCATCGAATCGACGAGCTTCAGGCTGGCGTCGTTCGCGACTCCGAGATTGAGGTCTTCGGTCGTCACGACATATAAAGTCTCGCGGTTCTCAAGCGCCTTCGCGGCTTCCTCGCCGTTTCTCACGGCGTAGTGCTCAAGATACACGGACATCTCGCAGCGCTTCACACGCCCGCTGTGGAGCTTGTCATTGTCCTTGTATACGACAAACCACTCGTCCTCGCCGATATACCACATCTCCTGCACCATATCGTTCGTCAGCCCGAGATCGAGCCACTCGAATAAAATCTCCGGCTTCGGCTTTTCACCCTCCTCAGTCGGGAGATCGAGATACCAGACCGCGCCCGACATGCGCAGATAGAGGTCGTGCCCGGGAGCTAAGAGAGGTCGCGCGATGCCGTCTGTCTCAATCTTTATCTTCCCGACCTCGCTTAACTTTCCATTCTCCGCGTCATAGCGGCTCAAATAAACATACATTCCGTCAATAGACGGGTCTTCGACGAGCAGACAGACCCTGCCGTCGCCGTCAGATTCAAGCGACGGATAGCTGCCGGCGAACGCGTCGGGCACCTCAACCTCGCGAATCTCCTCACCCGATATGGTAAACAGCTTCGGGTCGCGCAAATAGCCCGAGAAGAGCATGAATATCGTCCCATCGTCAGTAACCCTGATTTTCGGAGTCGCTTTCAGTTCGCTCTTCATAATGGTGTCGCTGAGGTCGAGCTCCCAGACGGTCTTGCCGTCCTTGACAAGCGTCAGAAGATATATATTTTTTGCTGGTTCTGTATCCACCGGGTGATTCCAGCAAATAAGCTCCGAACCGTCAGATAACAGCGCGATTGAACTGATATTGGACAACGCCCTCTGATAAGCGTTCAGCTCAGAATAGCTTTCGGGCTGCGCGATTATAGTCTCAATACCGCCTGTTCTGAGATCAACAATATCATATTCATTCTTTTCCTGATAATATCTGCCGCTTTCCTCATCGAGATGTTGACGCATCGGCTGGTATATCATCTTGTCGCCCTCATACGAATGCACATTGAGATGCTCAAGCCCCAGATCGGCGATGAAATCATTCTCATACTCAAAGAAATAAAACGCCCCCGTCGTTTTCTCCTCCCCGCAGCCGACCAGCACCGCGATCGCGACCGCGGTCAGAACCGACAACACGCCACAACGCAAGACTCTCCTCATAAAATCCCCCCCAAAATCAATATCAAAAAGCGGGCAGAACCTACCGCCCGCTTTTTATTATACCACAAATGTCCATCGAGGTCAATTCGCATTGTAAACAAACAAACCGTGAGAATTTTGTCAAAACCGCCGAACCGCCGGCAAACTCACAATCCCCTGAACCCCTTGCCGATGACCTCGCTCGAGTTCGTTATCATCATAAACGTCTCGGGGTGCGCCTTCTTGAGATACCGCTGCAACCTTGACGCCTGATAGCGCCGCATCGCCGCGGTGATCATGTACCTGTGCTTGTGAGTGTAGCCGCCGACGCCCTCGATTATCGTGCAGCTCCGCCCGAGCTCCCGCGTTATGAAATCCGAAATCTCGTCTGGCGAGTCGGTGATTATCTGGAAGCACTTGCACTGATTTATGCTGTCGATGACCGAGTCGACGACAAAGGTCTTCAGAACAAGTCCGAGCAGCGAGAAAAGCCCCGTCTTCACACCGAAAAGGAAGGTCAGCAGAGTGATTCCGATGTCGCTGCAAAGCAGTCCCGTTCCGATATTCATATTGGTGTACTTCCTGAGTATCATCGCGATAATATCCGTGCCGCCTGTGCTTCCCTCGCAGCTGAAGAGAATCGCCGAGCCGACCGCCGGAAGCATTATCGCGTAAATGAGCTCAAGCAGCGGCTGATCTGTCATCGGCACGTCGAGCGGAATCACCTTCTCGAAAATCATCAGCATTCCCGAAAGCGTGAAGCTGCCGACGACCGTCTTGGCCCCGCAGTCGCGCCCTAAGAACGCGAACCCTAAAACGAGCATCACGGCGTTAATAACCGCCGAAACCGTGCTCGCCGAGCCTATCTTGAAGTAATTACCGAGTATGACCGATATAC
>CAKSOR010000579.1 GCA_934477985.1 uncultured Eubacteriales bacterium | reverse complement strand
CGGTAATGCTCGAGGCTCTCAACGCGGAGAGCTACAAGAGCGTGGTTGGTACTTACTTCGACACGGCGCTCAAGGGCAAATACAGCCGCGATGAGAAGACTGCCGAAATGCTCGATCTTATCCTTGGCAACGCCTTCTTTGACTTCACGTTTGTCAATGAGGCTGCGACCGACCATATCGTCATGTGGTTCTTCAATCAGGCGGCAGACGGCGTAGAGGGAATCACCGGCGCGTATGAATCGAACCGCGTGAACTTCGAGGAGAAGCTTACGAAACTGCTTGAGACCTACGAGCAGAACGCGGCAAAGTAAGCACGCGCCAATCAAAACCATACGAAAAAGCGGACGAAAGCGCCGACCCAGATCGCATCGGGTCGGCGCTGATTTTTATTTCATGTGATCGGTCCGGTCTGGGTGCTTTGCTCGTGCCGGGCGGTGAAGGCGTAGTCAAAGCGCTCGAACATGTGTATGAGTCCCCAGTCGTAGCAGTTGTAGCACTTGCCGTTTATCGTTATATAGTTGACGGTCGAGCGCTTGTCGCCGCTTCTGAGCTCGCCGCCCGAGCCGATGCCGAAGGTTATCTCGCTTCCGTCGATGAGCTCGACTCTGAATCTGGAGTTATCGCACCCGCCGAAGAACTGCTCGGGATTTTTGTTTTCGAGCCCGACGCGCAGACGAGACAGGAATGTATAGACCTCGAGGCGGTCGCTCTCCTCGGTGATTTCATACTCTCCGGAGAAGTTCAGCCCTCCGATCTGCGTGATCTTCGCGACGTCGCTGTATTTCAGGTCATAGAACGGCATCCGCCCGATACGGTCATAGACGCGCAGGGTTGAGCAGACAAGGAACGCCGCGCCAAAAAGGCAGATGACGCTTATTAGTATCGGTTTCAGTAATTTTCTCATTCTGCCGCCTCCATTGCCTCGATGTACTTATCCTCGAGCGCTTCAAGTGTTTTGATGAGCGCGCGGTCGTAGCAGTTGTAGCGCACGCCGTCGATGATGACGTAGGCGAGGTAGGACTTGTTTGAGATGTCGGTGTGCCAACTGTGATATATCTGGAAAGTGCGGTCGCCTTTGTTGGTGTGTATTGTGAAAAACACGTGCCCGCTGCCGAATGAGAATATCCTCTGCCGTATGACCGGAAGTCCGACGCGGAGATAGCTCAGCGCGTTTGTGAGCTCGTTCTGATCTATCCATTCAAGCTCGTATGGCTCGAAATTGCTGTATCTTGCGGTGACGCTCTCGACGTCGACGTTTCGTCTTGGATCTCCCCAGAGCTCGACGAACGGCATCTGACCTATGCGGTCGTATGCCCAGAGAGACGTGGCGGTCAGACCGATGACCGCGGCGCTGAGAACAAATAAAATCAGTTTTTTCGGCAGGCTGTTGCGTGTTTCCATGACAGTACCTCCATGTAGTTCTGTCATAATTATACACTACAAATGTTGCTCCTGTCAATACTATCCGGAAAAATCAGCGCTTTAGCCATATTCTGTCCGCCGCGTTTGTCAAAACTGCACAAAAAACTCCCTCCCGTCGGGAGACGAGAGGGAGATAATATTCGCTTTTGGACGCTCTGTATTAATACATACCGCCCATGCCGCCGCCCATTCCGCCAGCGGGAGCCGCGGGTTCGGGTTCCTTGATGTCGGCGACAACTGCCTCGGTGGTGAGGACGGTCGCGGCGACGCTTGCGGCGTTCTGGAGTGCCGAACGGGTGACCTTGGTCGGGTCGACGATTCCGGCTTCCATCATGTCGACGTACTTCTCGTTGTAAGCGTCGAAGCCGTAGCCGGTCTTGCCGGAGCTCATGATCTTGTCGACGATGATCGAGCCTTCGAAGCCCGCGTTCTCGGCAATCTGGCGTACAGGAGCCTCAAGAGCCTTGAGTACGATCTTGACTCCGGTCTTCTCGTCGCCCTCGACGGTGTCGAGAAGGGTCTTGACGTCAGCGATGACGTTCAGGTAAGCCGTTCCGCCGCCCGCTACGATGCCTTCCTCAACAGCCGCCTTGGTAGCGTTGAGAGCGTCCTCGATGCGGAGCTTCTTTTCCTTCATTTCGGTCTCGGTAGCAGCGCCGACCTTGATGACAGCTACGCC
>CAKSOR010000578.1 GCA_934477985.1 uncultured Eubacteriales bacterium | reverse complement strand
AGAAGGCGTGGTACAGCTATATCGACAACGGAAGAATATCGCCCTACGACCCCGACGAGTTCTCGGCGGCGATTCTCGACTCGGCGTCGAGTTATATACATCTGAAGAACGACTATTCAAGCCGCCGCTACCTCGGAATCGCGCCGCTCATCGGACTGCGCGAGGGACTCCGCCCGGTCGGAGAGGACACCGTCAGCTTCCCCGACCTCGTCGAGGGCAAATTCACAAAAGAACCGGTCTGCTACGGCTGCTCGAACCTCGATAATCACGGCAAGGACCCGGTCTTCGAGGACAGAGCCTACCAGGACTTCATCACGGTCAGCGGACTCTGGGGCTACGGAGTCGCGATCCCGCTGCCGGTCGGCGCGCTGATACCGAAGGACTCGGACGGAATACTCGTCGCCGGAAGAAGTGTCGCGGTCGACCACGACATCGCGATGGGAATGCGTATGAAGGACGACTGCCAGAAATCGGGCGAAGCCGCCGCGAGACTCGCCGTGCTCGCGATAAATAACGGCGTCAGAGCTCAGAACGTCGACCTCGGAGCTCTCCGCGAAGAGCTGAAAGCCACCGGCTGCCTCGGCGCATCCGACCGCATGATTCTCGAAAAGCAGAAAGCCGAAAAGATCTACGAATATCCCTTCTGGTGCGCCGACCGGGAGGAAATCCGCAAAGGGCTCGCTTCTGACGAGCCTGGTTATTACATCTGGTCGGCAAAGGAGCTCGGCGACGCCGAATTTCTCGCCGGACTCATCGGAGCGGACAACACGAACCTGAGCCGCAACTCAGCGCTCGCTCTCGCGATAACCGACGCTGAAATTTCTGCCGAAGCGTCGGCAAAGCTCGAGGACAAACTGCTCGAGTGCGCAAGTTCAACCGACGGCTACGTCCCGCAGACCGGGCGCAAGTATATGAATCTCCGCTCGGTCTCGGCGATCTCGGCAATCACCCGACTCGCTGAAAATAAGCGCCTGCCGGCGCCTGAAAAAGCGGCAGACGAGCTCGGAAAGCTCCTCGAAAACGCGAAAGAGATCGCCGACACGCTCCCCTTCGAGCCGTACGACCTGATAACCGACCGTGAGGACCTGAGATTCCAGTACGAGTCGCACCTCGCGGCGGCAATCGCGGCAATCGGAAAGGCAGAGCCCGCGCTGAACAAAAGAGCACGCGAAAAGCTCGAAAACTTCTTCGCGAGAGCCGCGGATGAAGGGCGAAAGCTCGAGGTCTCGCTGATGGGCACCAAAGGCTTCAGGCTCGACTGCACCGAGCCGCTGCGGAAGCTGACGCTCGGCTGAGCAGCCACGCCGCGCGTAGCTTCCTGCGTCACGATTCACAGCAAAAAAAGCTGGTATCTGTACGATTCCATAACCGGCACGACGTCCCGGCGATCATCAGACCTGTTCGATAACCCGACCTTAGCGTATCAAATTGGCGACGCAAGTCGGCAATCTGATTGACATGTCAGGAGGATTATCGGACAGGTCTATTGTAACCGGCAATCCCGCCCGCCGCTTCCATACACTTTGCCCGGGCTTTCGGACATGCCTGTTCCGTTATCGTCTACCTTCTCTGAGCCAGACGTATGACCTTCCCGCCAGCGACCAGGAAATGGCCCCTGAAACCGACATCTCTCTCA
Organism: uncultured Eubacteriales bacterium; assembly: GCA_934477985.1. Classification (GTDB taxonomy): domain Bacteria; phylum Bacillota; class Clostridia; order Oscillospirales; family CAG-272; genus Flemingiibacterium. The sequence goes on along the minus strand of CAKSOR010000578.1, from coordinate 466 downwards.
TTGGCGAAATGCTGAAGCTGCGTGGTCATGAGATCATCATCGGGCGACGGCTTCTCCGAACCGCCCGGATGATTGTGCGCGATAGCCACATACGCCGCTCTGCTCCACGCCGGCATCGAAATTATCCTCTGCCTGTCGATCGTGAACGCGCTCGCGCCCGGGCTGTCAAACACCTCGTACTTCTTTACCTTGTTCCCGTCATCCATGAAGAGAATCACAAAATGCTCCTTGCTGTCCTCCGGTATCACGTCGAGGAAAAATTCGGCAATGTCCCTGTCACTCTTGAGGACCTTCTTCGGACGCTTCTTCTCCGCCTTCATCATCCGGTATATCTCGCTGACAACCAGAAGCAGCAGCGCCGTCCTGTCCCCGACCTGATATATGTCCCTGAACTCGTCATACGACATGTCGAAAACATTCTCAAGCGACCCCGCCTGCTCGATGAGCCTCTTTGCCTGCTCACGCG
>CAKSOR010000577.1 GCA_934477985.1 uncultured Eubacteriales bacterium | reverse complement strand
CGCCACAGGCGGGCACGCAGTGCCCGTCCGCTTCGCCATGCGAGGCGGATGGCGGACGGAGTCCGCCACCTGTCGCCGCCGGACGTGAAGAGCCCGGCGGCGCAGCCCCGTGAGGAGCTGACCGCGATGGCGGCAGCCAGTGCGTTGGACTACAGGAGGCAGTCCGACACGATACGAAGGTGCGAGGAGTTGAACTAAGAATTTACTTTCGTGAGATTGCGTCAACCATCGCTTTGTCGAACGACTTGTTGTCAGGCGAGGTGATCGACGAGAACCCGCGGTAACTCCAGACCGCGTGACCGATTCCATGCGAGTTCATCAGATCCGCCATGTGCGAGAGCCATCTTGCGGCGCTGTCGGGCGCGGCGTTGAAAATCACACCGTATTCGCCGCAGTATACTGTCTTGCCGGTCTTTTCGACGAAGTCAAATACCGGGAACATGAAGTGCGCGAGATACTCCCGCCCGATCATATCGCGATTCTTGTAGTCCTCAGGCAGATTCCCGCCGAAGTACGCGGCGTGTTCCTTCGGGTCGAACGGAAACGCGACCGGCTTTGTGTAATTTCGCGTGTGTTCCATCCACCCCGCGCGCTGATGTGTGAAGATGAACGGCTCATAGAAGTGGAAGGTGTAGATGACGCGCTCATCCGGCGAGACGACGAGATTCTTCAGCTCGTTGACGCTGTTGTAGTTGTTGCCGCCGACAATTATCCTCCGGTGCGGCGAGAGCTTGTGTATCTCGCTGACCGCCTCCTGCCAGAGCAGATTCCACGGCTCGGCGCTGTCCCAGACAAGCTCGTTCAGAAGCTCAAAGATGAGATTGTCGCCCTCAGCGTCGTAACGCTTTGAGAAAAATCTCCAGATGTTCAGGAATCTCTCCTGGCTCGCGCGGCTCGTGAAAAGGTCGTTTTTCGCGCCGTTTCCGAAGAAGAACCCCGGCGCGTGGTGAAGATCAAGAATCATGTTCATCCCATGCCTCTTGCACCAACCGAGCACATTGTCGATGTACCTGAGCCCATTCTCATCGTAAACTCCCGGCGTTTCGTCCTTTTCGAACAGGAAATAGTCGACCGGCACTCTGACGTGGTCGAGTCCCCATTCAGCCATTCTTTCGATGTCCGGCTCGGTGATGTAGCTGTCCCAGTGCTCCTTCCCCTGACTGCCGTACTGGCTTATCCAGTGCCCGAGGTTCGCGCCTGCCATGTATCCGTAAAGCGGTCTCATAAATGTTTCCTCCTGATTATGGTTGGTAAGATGCGTATTGCACAATTATGGTACCATATTTCACATGAAAAATCAAGAGCTTTGCGAAATTTTCATTAAAATTTTCATCTCTCCATCGACATCCGCCTCAACCGGCACGTACTCGAACCCGCCGACCTGATTGAACACCCGCTTCGAGATATCCGCACGCACCGGCTTGTCAGCCTCAACCGTCAGCTTTCCGATCCTGAGCCTGCCGTCGTCGAACGCCGCGGGCGTTTTCTTGTCGCAGATGATCGGCAGGACAAGCTTAGCCTTTTCGGCTTTTAACGTGATTTCTATCGAGTCGGGCTTGAAGTTGTACTCCGCCGACCAGCCGTTTCCGGACGCGGTGATTTTGTTGTCCTTGTGGCTGATTCTCGCTGTCTTGTCGGTGACGGTCCGCTTGCCGTTCACGACGAGGTGCGGAGTCATGCAGGGCGAGGTCTCGGCGTGGCGCAGATACTGCATGTTGTGCGGCTCGGACGGAATGTACGTGTCCATCGTCGACGCACAGAGCGGACCGGTCTTTTCGTTCCACAGCAGAGTCATCGATCCGCCCGAGTTGTCCGAGCCGCGGTAGCACGCGATGTCGATCGCTGAGAAGGTCGCGCGCCAGCCGCCGACCGAGACGGTCAGCAGATTTCCGTTCTGGAATGACTTAACCCCACGCGCGGTTTCAAGCGGAAGTCGTGCGGCGTTTTTATCCGCGATCGCTTTATTTGAGTTCACGAGCGCGGCGAGCGCCTTCGCGTGGCAGAAGGAGTGGTGCAGGCAGGTCGGCTCATCCGCGTCTTCCGCCATCGGCATCGACAGAAGGTCATTGTGAGTGCAGCTCTCCCAGAGCGTCAGCACACGCTCTGGGAG
>CAKSOR010000576.1 GCA_934477985.1 uncultured Eubacteriales bacterium | reverse complement strand
ACATATATTTCGCGAAGGCGCGTGTTCTCCGCCGCCGCGGAGTCCCGACCTGGGGTGTCTTCACGCGGAAAGCGCGTCAGGGCGGCGGGTGCTTCATGGACATCGGAACGCACGCGCTCGACACTCTGCTCTACATAATGGACAACTACGAGCCCGCGTATGTCACCGCGACGACCTACCAGAAGTTCCGCGACCGCACCGACTGCGGTAATCCCTTCGGCAACTGGAAGCCCGAGGAATACGACGTCGAGGACAGCGGATTTGCCTTCGTCGTCATGAAGAACGGCGCGACGATCATCCTCGAGACGGCTTTCGCGCTCAACACCTCGGAGGAGGGCGGAGTGCAGTATTCAGTCAGCGGAACCAAAGCCGGCGCTGACAATCTCTCGGGCAAGCTGAGGCTCAACGGCGACAAATACGGCTCGCTCTATCTGACCGAACCCAATCTCGGCGCGGGCGGAGTCGCGTTCTTCTCTGGCAAGTCGGTCTCTCCGGCGCTCGCAGAACAGATCTGCTTCGAGAAGGCGCTCAAAGGCGAGGGTAAGCTGATGACGACTCCCGAGCAGGCGATTGTCACCTCGCGGATTCTCGACGGCGCGTACAAGTCCGCCGAGTCTGGGAAAACATTTTATTTCGACACGGAGGAGGTGATATAAGATGTTCAATGTGGCGCTTCTGTCCCGCTGGCACTGCCACGGACTCTGCAACCGATATGTTGACGACCTGAAGAAAATCCCCGACGCGAAAATAATCGCGGTCTGGGATGAAGTCCCCGAGCGCGGAAAGAAATGGGCTGACGAGCTCGGAGTGAAGTTCGTCGCCGACCTTGACGAGCTTTTGGTCGATCCTGAGCTGAACGGCGTTGTCATCACCACGCCGACCGACATGCACCACGACATCATAATGAAGTGCGCGAAGGCACGCAAGCACATCTTCACCGAGAAAGCGTTCGCGCTCGACAATACCGACGCCTGCGAGATGCGCGAGGAGATAAAGAAGGACGACATCACCTTCCGGATTGCCTTTCCGCGCCGCTCGAATCCCGAATATGTCTGCGCGAAGAAGCTGTATCGCGAGGGCGTGCTCGGAGAAATCTCGCTGATGCGCGTGCGCAACGGCTTTGACGTGCGGAACATCGGCGGCATGCCGGATTACTGGTTCAGAAAGGAACACACAGGCGGCGGAGTCATGATCGATCTCGGCTGTCATCTGGTCGACCTCGTCTGCGACCTCATCGGAAAGCGTCCCGAGACGGCTTCGGCGGTCTTCACGAATCTGCGCGGCAACGAGACTGAGGACGGCGCGGTCGGAGTCCTGACCTTCGACGGCAGAAAGACCGCCGCGATAATCGACACGACGCTCAACTCCCCGCCAAGAGAGATTTACACGCTCGAAATCTACGGCACGAAAGCGAATTTCCTCGCCCGCGACGGGAAGGTCGAGATAAGCTACCTCGACAGACGACCCGACGAGGTCATCCCGTTCCGTGAGCTGAAGGGCGACAAATCGCCGATTGAGAAGTGGGTTGAGGAGGCAAACGGCGTGAGGTTCTACGGCGACTGCAACGCCGATACCGCGGTGTTACTCACCGAAGTAATGACAGCGCTCTACCGCTCGGACGCCGAGCGGCGGGAAATTATGATGTAAAGGAGGAAAATCACCTTATGAAACACACGAAAGCGATATTCTGTCTTCTGATTGCGGCGCAGCTGGCGGCGATCTCATGCGGAGAAAACACGCCGGGCGGCGGGACGACTGCTCCGAACACGGACGGTACGACCGAACCGGTCGAGACCGTGGACACGCTCTATTCCGACCTTCCGACCGGGAATTTCGACGGCGCGGAGTTCAGGATGCTCGCTGAGGACGAGACGACCTGGGCGATAATCCAGCTTACAGCCGATGAGCAGAACGGCGAGATAATCAACGACACGCTCTACAATATTGACCGACTTGTCGAGGAGCGGCTGAACGTCAGGATCTCCTCTGAATTCCTGGGAAAAGCCGGAATGGTGACAGACGCCATCCGTACGGCTCTGGCGGCGGATGATGATGAGTACTCGGTCTACAACAATACCGCGAACGTAACCGCGCCGCTGATTCTGGAGGGGTAT
>CAKSOR010000575.1 GCA_934477985.1 uncultured Eubacteriales bacterium | reverse complement strand
GTTTCGGACGCCGTGAGTGAGCTGTCGGGCTGGAGCGACCGGCTTAAGGTCTCGAGCCGCGGCTATATGCTCGGCTACAACGATCTCTCCGACCCGTCGGTCAGCGGATTCTTCCGATTCCTTTCGAAGGTCGGCGACGGAATGATGGCGATGCGCATTGTGCGGATTGATTTTAAGGAGGAATAAGTTATGAAGCATATACATTTTGACACCGGGACCGACGGCTTCTACGGCGCTTACTGGAAGTGCCCGGAGGATTCCGGTTTCGCGGTAATCGCGATGCTTGGCGACGATCCCGAGGATCACATGGCAAAGTCGGGCGTGAGGTGGCTCTTTGACCGCGGAGTGAATGTCCTTACGATGTCTCCGGGAAAGAATGATTACAGCCACCACAATTACCCGCTCGAGCGTATCGAAAAGGCGATTGAATGGCTTCACGCGAACGGCTGCGCGCGTATCGGCATTGTCGGAGCGTCCACGACCGGAACGCTCGCGCTGACCGCGGCGTCGTATTTCCCGGACATCACGCTGACAATCGCGATGACTCCGAGCGATTTCATCTGGCAGGGCTTCATGGAGGGCAAGCGCGACGGCTGCGCCGAGTGGCCGGTCGAGGGCGAATCGCTATTCACATTCCGCGGAGAGCCGCTGCCGTACATGCCGTTCTGCTACAAGCACCCCGAGTATTACCGACTCATGGTCTCCGAGGCGAAGCGCAGCGGCGATATGCTCAATTCGCGGAAGATATTCGACGACTCTGAGGCGTCGCACCCGATAGCCGAGGACGAGTTCATTAAGGTCGAGAATATCCGCGGGAAACTCATGCTGATCGGCGCTGAGGACGACACCCTCTGGGACACCGCGAGGTATATAAGACGCGTTAGGGCGCGGCTTGCCGGGAAAAAGCGCATGTGTTCGGTAAAGAGTATCATCTACAAACACGGAACGCATTTTGTCTTCCCGGAGGGGATGCTCAGGAAAATGTTCCCGGTAGGCGCTGATCTCTTCGTGAAGCACGCTTTCAAAGCCGCGAGGGAGTTCCCGGACGAGTGCCTGAAAGCAAGGCTCGACATCGACAAGCGAATTGCCGGGGCGATAACCGAATGGAAAGGCGGGGAGTAAAATGAAATATGCTGGAATGCCGTTCGGAATGTGGCTCTTATTCTCAAAGTCGTTCCGCGAGAATCTCAGCGGCGTCTTCGGCTATGACGCTCAGACCGCGGGAAAGACAGCGCCGAAGGCGAAGACGAAATATAAAGAGATCATCGCCGGACTGCCTGAGTTCGAGAATGGCGACCGGTTCAAAATGAACATTGTGAACTGCGCGATGCTGATTTCCTTTGTCCTCTCGATGCCCGAGCGCCCCGACGTCGGTCGGCTGACCGATTACTACGCGAAGTCGATGATGACCCCGGCTATGAAGTGGTTCTGCGAAAAGAGCGGCAAAAAGAAGTTCACAGAGGCTGACATTGCCGATATGAAGGCGACCGCGAAGCTCCACGCCGCCGACCGCAATCCATACTCCTGGAACATGGACTACTTTGAGTATCCCGATGGCAGCGGCTACGAGGCGCGCTTCTACAAATGCGGCATCTGCGAGCTGATGCGGAAGTACGGGCTTTACGAGCTCGTCCCGGCGATGTGCCGTCTTGACTACACGATGACCGAGGCGGGCAAAACGGCGGAATTCGTGCGCGAATATACGCTGGCATCGGGCGGACCTTATTGTGACTGCGGTTACAAGAAGATCTGATAAAGCGGTTCTGTTCAGACTGACGAAAAAACTGTGAGATTCCCGGTGATATTTTTCCCGGGAATCTTTTGTGTTCCTCCTTGACAAATCGGGAGATGTGTGCTATAATATAACAGTGCTATATAACGGTGTTACATCAGACAAAAGGAGGGCGGAATATGAGCGACGAGGAAAAGTCGACACTTGAACGGATACTCGAAGCGGCGCGGCGCGAGTTCGTCGGAAAGGGCTTCAAGTCGGCTTCCCTGCGGAATATCGTAAAGGAAGCCGGAGTCACGACCGGGGCTTTCTACGGCTATTTTACGAGCAAGGAGGAGCTTTTCGACGCGCTGGTCGGCGAGAAATACGAAACCTTCATGGGCATGTAC
>CAKSOR010000574.1 GCA_934477985.1 uncultured Eubacteriales bacterium | reverse complement strand
GATGAGGACACCACGGCTCTGACCGACGGCACGACAACCGAATCCGTAAATATTGATCCGGGTGTCGATGAGCTTCCCGACGATCTCGACTTCGGCGGCGAGACCGTGACCTTCCTTTACCGCGAGGAAGTGGCTGACGAGTTCTGTTCAGACGAAGCCAACGGCGACCCGGTAAACGACGCGCTCTATGACACCCACCGTTCGGTCGAGGAGCGTCTCGGCGTGAAAATCGAGGTTATCAAGCAGCGCGGGCAGGTCGGCGCTGACCGCAACACCTACATGAACCTGATCCGCCAGAGCGTCATGTCAAACGATGATGTATATGACTGGGTCGACCTCATGATAGGAAACGCGCCGATAATGATGAGCGAGGGGATATTCAGAGATCTCGCGAAGGTCGATTACATCGAACCGACAAAGGCGTATTATATGAAGGGACTCGCCGACCTCTGCACGATCGACGGCAAGCTCTACTTTGTCTCGGGCGACGCGTCGCTCGGCTACTTGCAGGACAGCTTCTGCGTCTTCTTCAACAAGACGCTCGCCGAGGACTATAAGCTCGGCGACCTCTACGACCTTGTCGACTCGGGCGAGTGGACGCTCGACAAGCTGACCGAGCTTACACAGGCGGTCAGCAAGGATCTCGACGGCGACGGAGCGTTCAACGACAACGACCAGCTGGGCTTCAGAATCTACGACCAGAACCACCTGAGCGGATTCATCGCCAGCACCGGGCTCGACATGTGCGAGAAAGACAGCGACGGCAAGTGGGTATTCGACATGAGCTCCGAGCGCAACGCTTCAATCGTTGAGAAGCTGCACAGGCTGATCTACGAGACCGACGGCGGCTTTATGAAGCACGAGTCGAACTGCCAGAAATTCGCGAACAATGAGGTTCTCTTCATCACCGCGCAGTTTGACGACGCCGCGACTCAGCTCAGGGATATGAATAGCGAGTACGGCGTGCTTCCCTACCCGAAATTCGACGAGGCGCAGGAAAGGTATTATTCGAACGCGCGCTCGACGCACAATTCATTCTCGATGCCGATAACCTGCGGCGACCCGGATATGGCTGGCGCGGTACTCGAGGCGATCGCCTCGGGCAATTACAGAACAGCGAGCCCGGCGTACTTTGAGATCGCGATGAAGACGAAGTTTTCTTCCGACGAGGACACAGCGAGAATGTATGATATTATACACAGCGGCATGAAGCTCGACTTCGGATATATCTTCTCAAACATCATGGAAGGACCGGTCACGAGCATCTTCATCAACTCAGTCAAGGAGGGCGGTGTCTATGCCTCCAAGCTCGCCTCGAACAGCCAGAAGGTGGTTCAGGCGCTCGACGCGTATATCGGGACAATCTGTGAGCTGAAGGACTGAAAGCTCAAAAACGGCACGGAGCATCCGCGCCGTTTTTTTGATGCAGACGCCGATGACAAAAGCTACGCGATAATCGGCTGCGGCATCGCCGGGAAAAAGCTCAGCCCTGACAGACGCTCCTGCACACTCCGTGCGTCAAAGAGCGCCGATATTTCCGGCTTGAACGGCGAGATCATCTCTCGTGAGCCGCTATGGAACGGCGCCGGGCTCATCACGATGAAGGTCGACGGGGTCGGCGGGTGCCGGCTCATCGAATGGACTTCAGACAGAGTGCACTTTCGCTGACGAATTACGACGGCGCGGCTGGCGTGATCTCCGAATCGGAGTTCTTCTTGTCGTCGGTCTTTGCCCTGTCGGATGTGGTTGTCCCGGGCTTCTGACCGGTCTTATCGGACGAATCCGGATTCCGCTGACCGCAGGACATGAGGGTGAGAATGAGGATGAGCGAGGTGCGTATGAGAGTTGACTTTTTCTTTTTTAATGATTAAAAAATCGTTATACGCGGAAGCTTTGCGCTTCCATACGTATAACGATCGGTGAGGAGAAATTGTCGGGATTTTCAAAGAAACTATTCGTGTTTTTTCAGCGCCGGTCATCGGCTGCCGCGGCTCTTCCGCCCGAAGCCGAAAGATCAATATCCGCGAGAATGACAGCGGTTTCGTCGCTGTCCTCCTTCCCGCGCCACGCGACGATGAACCTGATCGAAGCCCTTACCGGCAGGTAGCCCTTCGCGTTCAGC
>CAKSOR010000573.1 GCA_934477985.1 uncultured Eubacteriales bacterium | reverse complement strand
CGTCAAGGGCTACATCCAGAACCCGCTTGTCGACATCCCGAAGAAGCCGAACGGCAAACTCGACGTCTCGGGCGCGATCGGTCACGGCACGCTCAGCGTCACTAAGGACATCGGTCTCAAAGAGCCATATTCCGGAATGGTCAATCTGGTAAGCGGCGAGATCGCCGAGGACGTCACACAGTATTTCGCGGCGAGCGAACAGACGCCGAGTCTCTGCGCGCTCGGAGTGCTCGTCGACCGCGACTACACCTGCCTCGCGGCGGGCGGAGTGCTTATCTCTCTGCTCCCATTCGCGTCGGAGGAGACGATCTCTCAGCTTGAGAAGAACGCCGCGAACCTCTCGAGCGTCTCGCATATGTTCGCCGACGGAATGACGCCCGAACAGGTGATGCAGGTCGCGCTCGAGGGCATTGAGTTCGATATATTCGACGAGCTCGACGTCGCGTACAAGTGCGACTGCTCGAAGGATCGCTGTGCACGCGCGCTTGTCAGCCTCGGACGCAAGGAGGTCGAGAAGATCTTCGAGGAGTGCCGCAGCGAGGGCAAGCCAGAGGAGATCAACTTCGAGTGCCATTTCTGCGACAAGAACTATCTTTTCACGAAGAAGGAAGCGCTTGACCTTCTCGACAAGAGCGGAAAATGAGCGGGCGCGTACTCTGCTCGACCGGCGCGCTGATCGGTCGACCGAACGGCAGAAATCACCGTCTGCTCGAGAGCTTCGCGCCTGAGCTTGACTGCGGCGGCTTCGAGTTCATGATCTACGACACGTGGTATCCGAAGCTCGATGAGGTCGTCTCCGACGTGCGCGCGATGGGACTCAATATCCCGACCGTGCACTGCGAGAAGGGCATCGGCGAGCTGCTCGCGACCGGAAGGGAGGACGAAGCGGTTTCGGCGTTCAGGCTGAACTGCTCCGCCGCAGAAAAGCTCGGCGCGAAGCTGCTCGTTCTGCATCTCTGGAACGGAGTCGTTTCGGACAGCAACATTGCGGCAAATTTCGCCGGGTACAGGCGGCTCAGGCCGATTTCAAAAGAATTCGGGCTGACGCTGACCGTCGAGAATGTCGTCTGCAATCGCTCTGACCCGATGACGCATCTGCGTGAGCTGCTTGGGGACGGCGCGGTCTTCACCTTTGACACAAAGATGGCGGCGTTCCACGGGCAGCTCATGGAGCTCTTCGAGCCTTTAAACCGCGGCGTGCTGGAAAGTGTGCGGCATCTGCACATAAACGACTACGGCGGCGCGTGCATGGACTGGAAGAGCCTCAGGACTCAGCACATCGGCGAGGGGAAGATAGATTTCGAGAAGTTCTTTGAGAAGTTCCCGGACGATTATCGCGGCGACTACACGGTCGAGTCGACGGCTTTTCTGCCGGATGGAACCGTGGATCTCGCGAAACTGAACGCGGATCTGAGAAAGGTGAAGGCTCTCGCGGCGAAAAAGCACTGTCAGACCTGACTTTTCCGGACATTGCGAAAAAAACTCAAAAAAAATATAATTTTTTTTGAAAAACCCCTTGACAAATCGGTTCAGATATGGTATAATATTATCCGTCGCAGGGATGAAGCCTGCGGCGGTCAAGTCGGAAGCTTAGCTCAGCTGGGAGAGCATCTGCCTTACAAGCAGAGGGTCACAGGTTCGAGCCCTGTAGTTTCCACCAAAATGGCCGGGTAGTTCAGCTGGTTAGAACGCTAGCCTGTCACGCTAGAGGTCGTGGGTTCGAACCCCATCCCGGTCGCCATTTGCCTCTGTAGCTCAGTTGGTAGAGCAGGGGACTGAAAATCCCCGTGTCGTTGGTTCGATTCCGATCGGAGGCACCAAGCTTCGGCAATCGCCGGAGCAATATGCGGATTTAGCTCATTTGGTAGAGCGCGACCTTGCCAAGGTCGAGGTGGCGGGTTCGAGCCCCGTAATCCGCTCCATTTTTAAGGCGTCAACGCCGCGGGCAGACGCTTTACGGCGCCATAGCCAAGCGGTAAGGCAGAGGTCTGCAAAACCTTTATTCCCCGGTCCGATTCCGGGTGGCGCCTCCACTTCTTTTAAAACTTAATACGCGGATTTAGCTCATTTGGTAGAGCGCGACCTTGCCAAGGTCGAGGTGGCGGGTTCGAGCCCCGTAATCCGCTCC
>CAKSOR010000572.1 GCA_934477985.1 uncultured Eubacteriales bacterium | reverse complement strand
GCGAGCGCGACGGCGCCCCGGGCGACTTTCGCGCCCGGGTCGCCGTCCGGCACGGCGCCTACGCGCCGCGCCGCGGCGGTGGCGCGCTCCGCGCGCCATCCGCCTCGCGGGCATACGCCCACGAGGCGGACGGAAAGCTGCGCTTTCCGCCGCCAATCGAGCGCCCCGCACAACCAGCCTTTTTCCCAGCCAAACTCACTCTCCCGGGCAAGCACCGATTCCAAAGTATACACCCACTGTTCCGATATTCATCAGCTGAACCCACACATAAAAGGGTTGCACATGTTCTCGATAAACAGCTGCATGTCATTTCCGCCTTCCGAACCTCGCCGCGATCAGCCTGAACAGCCGCTCGAGCAGCGTTGACAGCAGACACACAACCGCGGTCCAGGCAAAGACCTCCGCTGTCTCAAGCGTCAGTTTCGCGGTCTGCAACTGCCTGCCGATCGAAAACGCGGGCTGACAGATCACTTCCGCCGCGACTCCTGATTTCCAAGCGAAGCCAAGGGCGTTGACCGAACTACTGACAAACGCCGGAGCAATCGACGGAAGCACGATCTTCGTGAAAATTTTGCGCTTTCCGAGCTGATAGACCCGCGCCATCTCGAGGAGCTTGGGGTCGATGTCGCTTTTCAGTGCGCCGCTGACATTCTGCCATACCATCGGAGCAGCCATCGCAGCAGAGATGAAGGACGGCAGCGCCTCGGTCTTTATCCAGACGAGCGCGAGAATTATGAAGCTCGCGACCGGCACAGCACGGACAAGCCTTATGACCGGGGAAATTATTGTGTCAGCCACGGCGGAATAGTGCGTCGCGAACGCAAGAAGCGCTCCGATCAGCGTCCCGACCGCGAATCCGACCGCTATACGGACAAGTGTAAGCCCGGTCGATAGCCAGAATTTCGTAGTCGTGGCGAGTCTCACGAATGTGCGCACAGTGAGTAAAGGCGACGGGACAAGCAGCTCCTGTCCGACAATAAGCGAAATCGCCTCCCAGATGAGTATCCAGAAGGCGAATACGCTGAGTCCCTTTAAGAGGTTTCTCTTCATCAGCCGAGGTAGAAGAGGTCGTCAGGCGGGAGCTCACCGCCGATCGACGCGGGGTTTCCATCAAAGAGCACCTTGAAATACTCGGTGACGCCCTTCTGCATGTCCTTGCCCGAGACGAAGGTTATGTTACAGTTCGGAATAGCTTCCTTGGCTACCGCGGCAGCGGGAATTATCCCCTGCTCCTCGCAGAGGGTTGCGGTCGCGTCAACATCATCGCACGCCTTTATCGACTTCTCGTACTCCTTGAGGAACGCTTTGACAGCGTCCTCGTTCTCAGCGAGAAAATCGGCGCGGACAACCACGCAGCCCATCATGAGCCCGGAATCCGAGACCTTGTCCCACTCGGCGCTGATGTCAAGCGCGCGGCGGAATCCCTCAGCCTTCTTGAGAACCGATGTTGCGGCAGGTTCGGCGATCATCGCGAGGTCAGCCTTGCCCGAGACAAGCGCGGCGGTTATCTCGTCGTTAGAAGCGACGAATTCAATTGTGAGATCCTTATCGGGGTCAAGACCGTTCTTCTCGAGGACATAGCGGAGAATGTACTCAGGGTTCGAGCCCTGACCGGAGGTGATGAGTGTCTTGCCCTTGAGGTCAGCGACCGAGTTTACCGAATCTCCCTTCTCGAGGATATGAAGCACGCCGAGCGTATTGACGGCAAGCATCCTGACGTTTCCGCTGGTCTTTTTATAAAGTGTGGCGGCGAGATTTGTCGGGACGGCGGCAATGTCGACCTCACCGGTCGCGATAAGCGGCACGACCTCAGTCGGCGCAGACGCCACGGTGAATGTGTAATTGTTTGAAACCTTCCCCTTCGCGGCTGAGTCCATCAGCGAGACCATGCCTACACCGGTCGGTCCTTTGATGACGGCGACGTTTATGTCAGCGGGTTTGCTTCCACATCCGGCGGTCGTGAGTGCGATCGCGGCTGCCGCGATCATTGTGAGCAGTTTCTTGAATGTTTTCATTTTATTCCTCCTGAATTTCGTGTCAAAGCGAAGAGAATTTCTCCAGTTCTTTTCCACGTCAAACAGAATAAGTATACCACAAAATCGCACGATTGTCAATGGCGGAGTGTATGAT
>CAKSOR010000571.1 GCA_934477985.1 uncultured Eubacteriales bacterium | reverse complement strand
TCTTTTCCGTCATACGTCACAAAAATTCTTGACAGGGGCGGTACCCTGCCTGCGAATTTTTGTTTAGTCTGACGAAAAATCTGCTGGCGCATCTACGCGCTTAGAATTATGCGGTGTTGCCTTAAAAGCGGCGGCATAAAATATTATAGCATATTGACAGCCGGAATGATATATGCTATAATATCAATACCACCACTATTCTACTGTTTTGCTTTTGTGTGAGGAGGATGGATTTGAAAAATAATCCGGTAGTTCCGCGCTATTCTGCACGGATTGATGTTGTTGAGATACAGAGCGAGCGTTTCTGTTATGAGCTTGCTGAACCCATGAATATCGTCGCGCAGACTGCGAGCTCAAGTATTGTTCTGCTGCGGCAGGGAAGTCTCGCCATACGCTCGGGCAGACGGACGGTCAGGGCGGAAGAGGGGGATATTATCTTCTTTCCCAAGGGAATATTCTACAACGCCATGTGGGAGGGCGCGCCGTTCCTCGATTTCTACAGCATACATTTCAAAAAGGCGATGAACGCAGTGAACAGCTCGCCGAAATGTCTTCAACGAGTTCCGGGACTCAGGCAGAAGACCGAACGGTATTTTTCTGAGATTCACGGGCTGCTCTCAGAAAAGAGTGATGCGACCGAACCCGCTGACGGCTGCAAGGCGGTGGGGCTGTTTTACCTGCTCTGTTCAGAACTGTCTGGGCGGCTTGAAGCCGACAATGATCTCTATCCAGATGTGCTGGTCGCGGCGATGCGGTATATGGAGCGGAATTTCCGTGATAATTTCGGAATCAGCAGTCTTTCCGAGGAGTGCTTTGTAAGCGAGTCGCGGATATACTACCTGTTCAGGCATTATCTCGATACGACGCCGGTGCGTTACCGCAACGAGCTGCGAGTCGCGGAGGCGTCGAAGCTGCTGACAAGCTCAAAGCTCACGATTGAAGAGGTGTCAGAGCGCTGCGGCTTCAATTCATCGAACTATTTCCGGACTATATTCCAGTCGCTCACCGGCTTGCCACCTTCAAAGTTCCGTGAGCACGGCAATCTGCTGGGGTTCTGAGTCGGCTATGTGCGTAATAGGTCCTGAGGGGGATAAACTGGTCCTACATTGATATTGACTTTTCAGCGCGAAATATGCTATAATGTACATGCTAGCAAAAAAGCGCGCGAACTTTAAAGGATGGTCTAACTCCATGAAAAGAATGATTTCAGGCGCAATATCTCTGGCTGTAATGCTCTCAGCCCTTGTTATCCCAGCGTTTGCCGCCGCGAAGGAAGGCGGCAATTCCAAAACTGTAAGCACCACTATCTCGGGTGTTTCGTCGCAGACTCCGGTTCTTGACGGCAAGATCGGCAGGTACGAGTACAAGGAGATAGCCTATACGACCGACGATCTGCGTATCAGCGGCACGACCGACGAACGCCTTGCTAAAAATCTCGAAATCGCGAAGAGCCTGAAGCTCTACGCTTCGTATTCGAAGGAAAAGGTATACGTGGCGGTCGTTGTGAACACGCCCGAATACGTTCAGACGCTCGAGCCCGGCGATATGTGGCAGATGCACTCGCTCCAGGTCGGCGCGGCGAAGGGCGACGAGACGACTCCGACCAACCGCACCGAACTCGGTTTCGCGCGCCGCAGCGACAACGATAAGCTCATCTACAAGCTCTGGACCGACGCGTACAACACCGGCTGGAACGCTGACACGACCGGCAAGGATTTCGTCTGCGTGACCGCGAACGGCGTCACGACCTACGAGCTCGCTCTCCCCGCGAAAATATTCGGCGTCGACTCGTTAAATAAGGGCGACAAGATCCGTCTGAATCTCTGCCTGAACATCGCGACGAACTCCGGAGACCGCGGAGCGGTCGAGTGGTCTCAAGGCACGGCGACCGGTAAGAACGCGACCTTCCACGCGCTCGTGACTCTCGGCGACGCGATCAAAGCGCCCACCGCGGCTGCTCAGACCGCCGACCCGATCTCGGCAGTTATCATGATCACTGCTGCCGCGGCGGCTGTTGTCGTCGCCGGAAGGAAGAAATAATCGGCGCGGGCGGTAAATTGTTCCATAAATAATAATCCCCCGCCGCGGTCGTCGTAAGACGACCGCGGCGGGGGGATTTATTTTCAGATTTC
>CAKSOR010000570.1 GCA_934477985.1 uncultured Eubacteriales bacterium | reverse complement strand
GTCACTGTGCTCGGCAAGGGAATTCTCGCGGGACTCGCGGCGGGAGCTGTCTATAAGCTGCTCGAGGGGAAGAGCGTTCTCGCGGCAACCATCGCGGCGGCGGTCGTCTGCCCGGTCGTGAATACCGGAATCTTCTTCCTCGGCTGCGTGACCTTCTTCATCAAAGCGATCAGCGAAATCGCGGCGGGTCAGGGTCAGAATGTGTTTGCCTTCATTATATTCGTCTATATCGGCGGCAACTTCCTCTTTGAGCTTTTATTCAATGTCGTCCTCGCGCCGGTCATCCTGCGGCTTGTCGCGGTCGCAAAGAAGATGATTGAGCGCAAGAAGCAGTGACCGTCCGCAAGAAAATCGCAAATCAGTGCTGTCGCAAAAGCGGCAGCATTTTTGTCATCTATCCTCCATCTCGTGCATCTTCTTCTCGAGCATCGAGTCCCCGGTGATCAGCCATAGCGCCCGCAAGGCAATCGCGGCGATGAAGACCGGATCGTCCGAGCCGTTCAGCTGCACCCGGCAGGACTCGGTCAGCTTGATGATGTCAGTCCAACTCATTCTCTCGCGGGACTTTTCGTACTCATCGAGGTAGCCGCTCCGGAGAGTCGATGCTTCAATCGGTGTCTTGCGCCCTGCCCGGACATCCCGCCCGAGCGTCGCTATTCTTGTAAAGTACTTGAAGTCTGTCGCGGTCATGTTGTCGTAGTCGAGGTACTCGCCTTTATAGGCTCTGTGTTCAGTTTCCTTGAATTCCATATAAATCCTTTCTGGTGACGAGGTAATAGCTGTGCTTCGCTCCCGTGTGGCTGATGCCGCTTTCACCCGCCATCAGCGATCCGCATTTTCCGCAGAACAATTTATCGGTCAACAGATACTCAACGCGACTCCACTTATGGGCGGGGGCGCGTTTATTTATTTTCAGCATTTCCTGCACCTTGTAGAAGGTTTCGTCGTCGATCAGGCGCGGCACGCCGCCGACGACCCGCTTATCCTATAGGTGTAGATTCCGATGTACTTTTCGTTCTCGAGGACGGTATGCAAGCTGTTCGAGGTGAACGGTGTGCGGTGCAGAGTCCGCAGTCCGAGCTCGTTCAGGTATCGCACAATCTCCGCCGTCGTGCTGCCCTCCGCGTACATCTTGAAGATCATTTGCACTGTGGGAGCCGTGGCGTGGTCTACGACGAATTTTTTATCAGGTCCGGTGAGATACCCTAACGGGCGGTTTCCGCCCAGCACCTGACACTTCCCCGCGCTTTCAGCCTGCCCCCGGCGGATGTTCTGCGAGAGCTGCAACGAGTAATACTCCGCGAAGCCTTCGAGGACGCTTTCGAGGATGACGCCTTCCGGTGAATCAGGGATTTTCTCGGCGATATATTCGACGCGGACGCCGTTCTTTTTGCATTTCAGTTTATTGATGGCAAGCTCTTCGCGGTTGCGTCCGAAGCGGTCGATCTTCCAGATGAGGATTACGCCGAATTGCTTCTTTGCCGTGTCGTGTAGCATAGCCTGAAACTGCTCGCGGCTGTCGGTGCGTCCGCTCTTTGCCCGGTCGACGTATTCATGGACGATTGTGTAATCATGAGCCGTCGCGTATGCCTGAGCCGCGGCGAGCTGTCCCTCGATTGACTGCTCCGTCTGACTGTGGGAGGAATATCTCGCGTAGACGACTGCGATTTTGTCGCGGTCGGATTTTTTATTTTCCGGGATGTTGAAGTTGATTTCAGTGCTCATGATTCGTCGCCTCCGTGCTTTGCTTTTTCTGCCCACCTATAGGCGCGGTGATTTTGTTCGTTCGCTTCAATAAGAGCGTAGTCCTTCAAAACCTGCGTCACCTTTTCAGCGGTGGCGAATCCGATTCTGCATCTGCGCTGTATCAGCGATGCGGATATGTGATTCTGATCGGCGCAGGCAATGATCGTTTCTTTGGCAAGCTCTATGAGACGCTTATCGTATTCCGGCATTTCCTGATCGTCGATTAAGGCGAGATTATATCTACAAGGCATTCATGAATATGGTCAACAAGCTCAGATTCGGCAGCGTCCCGGTTCTGAAGAACGCCGAGCGCCTGCTTGAGTCCGCCGCCATGAAAGGCAAGCGCGGGAATCAGTCAGCGTCTGTACTCAGTGAGGATATATCAGG
>CAKSOR010000569.1 GCA_934477985.1 uncultured Eubacteriales bacterium | reverse complement strand
GTACTACTACGATCCCGATGATTTCACCTCGCTCAACGACGCGAAGGAGTTCATCGAGGTTGTCGGCGCGAACGAGAGCGTAACTCCTTACGCCGGAATCCGCGAGCCTATCGGCATCAACTACTTCACCGCTGACGGCTCGAAGTCTGTCGTCGGAAACATGGTCTCTCCGACGGCTGTCGCTGGCGAGGGCGGCGGACCCGGCTCACTCTTCAGCAGCAGAATGTGGACCACCTACATCAAGCTCATGAAGGAGATCGAGTCTAATAACTGGCTCGGTTCGGAGACCCCGAAGGCTACCGACAACTTCGCTGTCGGCATCGTTCAGGGCGAGTGGGCTGACGTTGACGGTTTTGAGGACAATTACTATGTAAAGGTTCTCCAGAACCCGCAGGGTACTACCGAAAACATGTACAACGGCATGTTCGCTGTCTCGACCTACACCAAGAACGTCGCGCGCAGCATGGAGATACTCACTTATCTCAACACCAGAAGCGATCTCCGCAACCTCTTCGGTTACGGCGTCGAGGGCGTTCACTACGAGCTCGACAAGGATGGTGTTGTCAAGAAGCTCTCGAACGACTACAACATGAAGCTCGAGTACACCGGAAACACCTTCATCGCGTACCCGCCGGAAGGCACTTCGGCTGACGTCTGGGAAATTGCAAAGCTCCACAACCTCGACCTCGTCATGAGCCCGTGGTTCGGCTTCAGCTATGACGAGGCTCAGATCGACCAGACTGTCCGTGCCGGCGTCAAGTCGTTCAGCGACAGTTTCTATCGCGAGCTCGAATCTGTCTCCTACGATGAGATCGAGGACTTCCTCGATGAGAAGGGCAGCGACGCTTCGTCGAACACTTCGATTCAGGCATTCATCGCTACTGAGGTTGAGGCTGACGAGTCTGAGACCAAGACTGACAAGGATGAGGACGCTGTTGAGATCCTCCCGATGGGCAAGATCTTCGCTGACTGGTTCAGCAAGAACTATCCGGGCTGATAAAATCTGAACTTTTCGGGAGGTATCGTATGGTATCTCCCGATTTGTGCTTTATTACATGGAGAAGAATATGTACGAAATGAACTTTTACATGCCGACCGAGATCGTCTGGGGACGCGGATGTATCAAGAAAAATCCGGCAAAGCTCGCGCTCGGAAGGAAGGCGCTGATTGTCTGCGGACGCAATTCGGCGAAGGCTTGTGGCGCGCTCGACGATGTCGCCGCGGCGCTCGACGGGCTCGGAATCGGCTATGAGGTTTTCAACAAAATCGTTGAGAATCCGCCGATCGAGATCTGCTTTGAGGGCGGAAAGCTCGCGGCTTCGATCGGGGCTGATTTTATAATCGGAATCGGCGGAGGTTCGCCGCTCGACGCTTCTAAAGCGATCGCGGCTTACGCGGCTGATCGGACGCTTGAAATGAACGATATTTTCACCGATAAAGTGAAGAAGGTTCTGCCGATCGCGGCGATCCCGACGACCGCCGGTACGGGAAGCGAGGTCGACGCGGCGTCGGTTCTGACCGTCGGAAACGTCAAGAAGTCCTTCAAGACGCATGACACCTACCCGAAAGTCGCTTTCCTCGACGCCGGCTACACCGAGTCGCTGAACCTCGGTTACACGATCTCGACGGCGCTCGACGCGTTCTGCCACTGCGTCGAATCGTACCTTTCGCCGAAATCGACGATTCTATCGAGAATGACGGCGATGCGCGGCGCTCAGCTGATCTACTCGGCGCTCGGCGACATAGCTGAGATGAACAAAAACATCGACCTCAAGCTGATTTCGAATCTCCGCGATCCGCTGCTCGCCGGCGCTTCGATGGGCGGAATCGCGATCGGAACAACCGGAACCGGCTTCAATCACCCGCTCGGTTACAATCTGACCCTCTTCAAGGGCATTCCGCACGGACGCGCATGCGGCGCTTTCATGCAGGAATATTTCGATTTCAACAGCCGCAGCGACGAGGGGCGCAAGCTGATCGAGCACTTCTGCGGCGGACTCCTTGCCTCGCCGGATGAAGTCGCCGGGAATATCGTCAGATGGTCGGACGTCAATCTCCGCCTGACCGACGCTGAGATAAGCGAGTACATCGAGAACGTCAAGGGCGCGAAGAATTACGCGAACAGCCCGTATGTCATCGACGA
>CAKSOR010000568.1 GCA_934477985.1 uncultured Eubacteriales bacterium | reverse complement strand
AGTATGTCACGTCGCCGAGCTTATATTCCCAGACGCCGCAGTACTGACGCCGCCACGAGAGCTGTACCGTGAACTCAGCTATGAGTCTGCTCTTCTCCTTGTACTTTTCCGATATAGACTGGTACATCGGGATTACAACCCGCACGTCGATGTCACTGTCCGCGCCCTCAAGCGCCGCGGGGAGCGAGCCCAGCACATCTCCAAGACCTCCGGTAGAGGCGAACGGAACGGCTTCCGAGCCGACAAAAAGTATCTTTCTCATAATACAATCCTCTTTTCATTCGTGAGTCAAAGTGTTTCCGGGCTCAGACCATCTTGCCCTTCTCAATGAAGAACGGCAGCGACTCGTGTCCCGAAAGTATCCGCCCGTCGCGCACGACGACATTCTTGTCGGTGATTATGCAGTTAGTGAAGACATTCTCGCCGATTATCGTGTCCTGGAAGAGGATCGAGTTCTTGATGCTCGCCCCTCTCGAGACCTTGACTCCGCGGAAGAGAATCGAGTTCTCAACGCTTCCGTCGATTATGCAGCCGTCCGCGATAAGCGAGTTCTTCACGCTCGAGGTAGTCGAATATCTCGTCGGAGCCGAGTTCCTGACCTTCGTGTAGATCGGGCGGTTCCTTACGTCAAAGAGCATCGAGCGGTTCTCAGGGCTTCCGAGAAGCTCCATAGAGTGCGTGTAGTAGTCCTCGAGCGAGTTGATGTTCGCGAAATAACCCTCATATTTATATATGCGGTAGTTCCGCCTCGAGGCGTTGCGGCTCAGAACATCGCGGTTGAAGCTCGAATAGCCGTGCGCGATTGAGTCGAGAACCACGCTCTGGAGATACTCGCGGTTGATCACGACGATGTTCAGGTTGATGTCGCGGTAGCCGGTTACGTTTGTCGGATAAGCGTTGACGTCGATTATGCGTCCGTCCTCGCTCGCGTCGACTATGACATTGCGGCTCGCCGACTCGCGGCTGAGGAGCACACGCTTTGTGGCTACCGTAATATCGGCGTTGTTCGCGATGTGGTCGTTTATCATGTCGTTGAGGTCGATATTGCAGATGATATCGCAGTCGGACAGCACTACATAATCCGAGTTGAAGCGGCTGAGCGAGTAGTTTATACTCTTGAGAGCCTCCATTCGCGAGTTGTAGAGCGCGTTCTGGTTGTTCGCGAAAGCCGAAATATACGGCGGAAGTATCTTGATACCGCCCGAGCGACGCGCCAGATCCCAGTCCTTACCTGCTCCGATGTGATCCATCAGCGACTGATAGTTGTAGTGCGTGATGACGCTCACGTCGGTTATCCCCGAGTTGACCATGTTCGAGAGCGTGAAGTCAATAAGCCGATAACGTCCCGCGTAGGGCACGGAAGCCATCGTCCGCCGGTGAGTCAGCTCCGGGATGTTCTTATCGTGAAGGTTCGAAAATATTATTCCCTGTACAGACATTGTTGTGTTTCCCCCATCTTACTTGTTCAGATTCTTGTCGAGGTACTGCTGATTGACCATCTCGCCGCCCGCGATCTTCGCTCCCGCCGGGATGTCGAGCTCGCTTCCGACTAAGGTTATTCCCTTGCCGGACTCAATCTCCTCGCCGATCTGAGCGCCCGCGCCTATAGTGGTCTCTCCGTCGACTATCGAATAGAAGACCGACGCGCCCTCCTTTATCACGGTGTCCTGCATGATTATCGAGTTGCGTATATAAGCTCCGCGCGCGACCTTTACTCCGCTCGAGAGCACCGAGTTCTCGACGACGCCGTTGATCTCACAGCCCTGAGTGACAATCGAGTTCGTGACCTTCGCGTCGCTTCCGATGAACTGCGGCGGTCTGACGTCGCTTCGTGAGAAGATTCTCCAGTCCTTGTCATAGAGGTTGAATACCGGGTCGTCGCCAAGGAGATCCATGTTAGCCTCCCAGAGCGACTGAATCGTTCCGACGTCCTTCCAGTAGCCCTTGAAGCGGTAGGCGTACATCGACTCGCCGGCGTTCAGCATCGCCGGGATGATGTTCTTTCCGAAGTCGTTCGACGAGTTCGGGTCGTCGGCGTCGGCACGGAGATATTCCGCCAGGAGCTTACGATTGAATATGTAGATGCCCATCGAGGCGTTGGTGCTCTTCGGGTGAGCGGGCTTTTCCTCAAACTCGACGATGCGTC
>CAKSOR010000567.1 GCA_934477985.1 uncultured Eubacteriales bacterium | reverse complement strand
GCCTACAACAGGGGACTGTCCTCAACGTTGGGCTTCATATTTGCCGCCATGCTCGTTGCCCGCCTGGCAACCTCACCGCTCTTCGGCATCACCGCGTTATACCGCGCGGAAATCTACAGCATGCTCCCCTGCTCATGTCTGCTGTGGGCACTCTGCGGACGTACCGCCGGCCCAGTCGAAGGAGTGGAGGAGAAAGGGAGCGCATCGCCACTGCGCAGCTACATCCCCGTCATCGGCGCATTCACTGCACTGGGGCTGCTCGAATCGCTTGTTCTCGTTCACAATGGTGGCGCTTACGAACTGGGCTTCAGCAGCTCGTCGCGCGAAGTCGTTCTCACCGTCTTCCTCTTTGTGGGCTGCGCCTGCCAATCACGTCGGCTGCTCGCCTTTCTCGGCCTTGATGCGTCCAAGGCGTGGTTCCTGCTCTTCGGCCTTGCCCTCGGCATGCCTGTTGGCATGTTGACCGGCACGTTCGCCGGCGCGTCAACCATGGGGGTGGCGCTCGAGTTCTCTTCGACCGTGCAGGCCCTCATCCGCGCGCTTCTCTTCATCATGGCCGTGCTCGTCGCCTATGAAACCTCGGCGTCGCCGCATCTTACCGTGGGTGTCGCTCTTTTTGTTCCGCTTGTGGCGTCTTTTGCCTTTGGTTCCAAGCTCCTGCCCGGCTTCGAATGGCTCGCTGGGGCAACTTGGTGTGCCGGAGTGCTCAGCGCGCTCTTCTTTGCCGCAATGGTGGCATTCATTGTGCAGGTCAACCGCAGTGGCGCCTTCCGTACCATGGCGGAAAAGCCACTCGCTCACCCATCAAAGAAGGCAAACGACCATGAGGAGGCGCTTGCCGTCTGGCGCACCGACACCGTCAGGTCACACCAGCTCACCGAGCGCGAGGGCGACGTCATGATGGCCCTGGCCTGCGGAAAAACCGCCAAAGAGATTGGCGAGGCGCTCTTCATCTCGCCCCAAACCGTCTACACCCATGCCAAGCATATTTATGCCAAACTCGGCATCCACTCCAAACAGGAGCTTGTCATCCTTGCCCAGCAGGCTGGCAAGCAGTAAAGACAGGCCGGCGGGCACCGCGCATAAATGTCTTAGTAGGAGGCTACGCGAAACCGCAGACTAGCGCAAAGGCCGCAGGTAGACGCAAAAGGCGCGATTCCGGAGATTCGGAACCGCGCCTTTCTTAACACTATCTGATGAAGCTTGGGTCTATACCCTTACGCAATGCCCAGGCAGTTGCGTGCGGAGATGCGACCGAAGGCCAGGCACTCGCCCAGGTTGCCGCCGCCGTTGTACATGTTGCACCAGATGGAGCCGAACTCGCCGGCGCTGTAGAGGCCGGGGATGGGCTCGCCGTCGAGGTTGAGGATCTCGCCCTTGGGGCTGCGGCGAGGGCCGCCGTCGGTGTTGAGCATGGTGGCAGAGCAGTGTAGCGCGTAGAACGGCGGGTTCTCGATGGTCTTCAGCGTGGTGTTGGGACGGTGGAAGTACACGTCCTCGCCGTTGGCGCAGCACTCGTTCCACTGCTCGACGGTCTTGACAAGCTCCTCGGTGGGCAGGCCGACCTGCTCGGCAAGCTCCTCGAGCGTGTCGGCCTGGTAGCCGTAGCCGCCCTCGGCGATGGGGTCGCAGCCAAAGGTGGGGAAACCGTCGCTCATGCCAGCCGCGTAGCCATCAGCGTCGCAGATGAACCAGGTGTCCTTGGGCATGGGCAGGTGCGGCCACTCGCCGCCGAACTGCATGTGGCCGTGGCGGCAGCCCACGTGCGTGGAGAGGTCCCCCTCGTCCATGTTGTCCCAGTCCATCATGACGTCCCAGTCGTTGTCCATGTAGAAGCGACGGCCGTTGATGCCCACCGTAATACCCTGGCTCTTGGGCGAGCGCATGGCGGTGTGGTCACCCTCGATGAGCGAAAGCGACGTCCAGAAGCCGGCGCAGCTGTTCATGTGCCACATGTCGGCGCCCACCTTGGCACAGGCCGTGATGCCGTCGCCGTCGTTGGTGTGCGCAGCAACGGGACGCGCGGTGGCACCGGAGAGGTAGTCAGCGCGCATCTGCTCGTTGTTCTCAAAGCCACCGCAGCACATGATGACGCCCTTGTTGGCCTTGGCGTAGACGGTGGCACCCTCAAACTCGTAGGTCACACCGACGA
>CAKSOR010000566.1 GCA_934477985.1 uncultured Eubacteriales bacterium | reverse complement strand
ACATCGTCCTTTGAGGTGTAAGCGCCGTCCTCGGGGAGGACTTCAGCGTCGGTTTCGGGCGCGGTTGTTTCCGGTACTTTGGTCTCCGGAGCGTTCGTCACGGGAGCTGTAGTCTCAGGCGATGTCTCTGGTGACGATGAGTCTGACGATTCCGGCGATTCAGCCGAAGGATTGTCTGAGCCGGACACCGTGTCGGTCTGGTTTACGACCGAGTCGACGATGTCTGGAATGCCGTTAATCTCGTCCGCGCCGCATCCGACCGCGCCGAGCGCGACGCAGAGAGTCAACAGGAGGACGAAGAGTCCTGACAATATTCTTTTCATTTTTTGATCGCTTCCGCCTTCGCGAAAGGCGCCTTTCATTTAGCTTGGTACATCTATTATATCCCCTTAGTGAAGTTTTGTCAATAGGAAGTGGAAATTTTCGTTATAGCACTGGACAACGGGCACGATATGTGGTATAATTATGTGAAAAGGTCATCAACGGAGGTGGAAAATGGAAAAGTATTCATATCGAGGGTTCGCGGGGCTGCTCATCCGCGTCGGTTACGAAGGAGAATACCTGACATCGCTTGAGAGAGTCGGCGAGGCTGGCGAGGATCAGCCGTCTGAGCTCACAGAGCGGGTGTTCGCGGAGCTCGGCGAGTATTTTGCCGGAAAGCGCAAGGAGTTCGACATACCGTATAAGGTCGATGGCACGGAGTTCCAGAAGAAGGTCTGGAGGGCGCTCTGCGACATTCCCTACGGCGAGACGCGGAGCTACCGGGAGATTGCCGGGGCGGTCGGGAGTCCGAAGGCGTTCCGCGCGGTCGGCGGCGCGAATCACGTGAACCGCGTTTGCGTAATAATCCCCTGCCACCGTGTGGTGAACGCCGACGGAGGACTCGGCGGCTACGGCGGCGGACTGGACATGAAAAAAATTTTGCTGAAAATTGAAAGTGAGAACAAAAATGGCTGAGATTTACAAAGGACGCGGAAACTCCGCGATGCGCGATGATTTTATTGATTTCATCAACTATGTGTTTGGCTTCAACGGCTGCCGCGAGGATTTCGCGAAGCTGCTGCCGAAGCTCTACAAGGAGAAGTATCTGCCGTGTGAGCACAACTATGTTGTGACCGAGGACGGAAAGCTGAAGGCGGCGATCGGAGTGTTCCCGCGCGAACTCAACGTCATGGGAACGAAGCTCGTCTCGCACGGAGTCGGAAACGTCGCGGTGCATCCGTATTCGCGCTCGAAGGGCTACATGCGCGAGCTGCTCAATATGGCGGTGAAGGACATGATAGCGTCGGGAGCGGACATGTCGGATCTCGGCGGACTGAGGCAGCGGTACGGGTATTTCTCGTACGAGGTCGCGTCGGTGGTCTGCAAGATTGAGATCACGCCGACGAGTCTGCGGCACTCGTTCGCGGACGTTGAGATGAAGCCGCTTGAGTTCGTTGAGGTCAATGAGAGCGGTGAACTGCTCGACAAGATCATCGCGCTTCAAGGGAAGAGGAGATCACACGTGGTGAGACCCGCAGAGGATTTCCTCGACATAGCTCACTCGTGGAATCACAAGCTCTGGGCGATAGTCGGCGGCGGGCGCTTCATCGGGTATTACATCGACCGGATGAGCGAGCTGACGCTCTGCGACATGGCTGATTTCAACGACGCGGTTCGGAATTTTGCCGTGAAGAACGGCGCGGTGACGCTGGTTCTTCCGCTCTGGGAGACCGAGATGATAAGCGCGGCGTGGAAGATCTGCGACGACGCCAAGTACGCGAACGATCAGAACTACACGATCTTCCACTGGGCGAAGGTCGTCGGGGCGTTCATGAAGCTGAGGGCTGCCTCGTCGAAGCTCATTGACGGTGAGGAGAGCTATCTTGTGCACGGAATCGCCGGGGACGAGAAGTTCACGGTCAGGGTGAAGGATGGCGTTCCGGAGGTGACCGGAGACTGCGGAGGAAAGTGCGTAGAGCTTGAGCACAAGGCGGCGGTCGGGTATTTCTTCGGGCTGGTCTCGCCCGAGAGGCTGCTTGGCGGAGTCGGCGCGATGTGGTATCCGCTGCCGCTGTTCATCGAGTCGGCGGATCATGTGTGACGCTGAGGGCGAGCGAAGCGAGCCCTGACGCTCCCGACCGGCGGCGCAGCCGCCGGTCGGGTCCCGGGG
>CAKSOR010000565.1 GCA_934477985.1 uncultured Eubacteriales bacterium | reverse complement strand
GTTATGAGTTCTGGCTCGATGGTATCCGTGTAGTCAATCCGATGGATTCTGCTGATTTCACGAACTATTCTGTCGCTGAATCCGCGTATGCCGCTGACGGCGAGTCGAATATGGTAAATGTGACGCTCCGCCAGAAGATGTTGAAGGATTACACAATGGATGAGAATGGCGAGCTGATTTGGAATGGTAAAGACTTTGTTCTCTTCACTGACTCGAATGGCAAGGTCAGAAGTGCATCTGAATATAAGAGCAATGGACCTAAGGAAGAGATTTATCTCGCCAAGGATCAGAGTGTAACGTTCTCACTGATTGACTGGGATCCGAACACCAATAAGCTTTATCTTGGTCTTAAAGCACCGATGGGCAACGGCGAAGTGAAGATCGGTGGGTCGGCTGTCAAAGTGACAAACGCACCTGACTGCTACTATGATCTTTCAAATTCGACCTATTGGACTTTAACAAAGCAAACAATTGATGGCAAGGAATTTAACGTTGCCACATATACGATTACCAACACGACTGATAGAATAATATCGGTGACAAATATCAAAGTGACTGGAGAAGCTGAATTTACCATTATTCAGAACAAAGACGAAAGCTTTGAAGGAAGCGCCGGCGAAGGCGAAGATAAATAAGGAAGTGCGAAAAATGAAAAAAAGCTATGTTGCTCCAGAACTCTGCGCTGAAGTCTATGAGCTGAGTATGTCTATTGCAGGATGCGGCATTCCGGTTACTGATGGACCAGAAAGCCCTGATGGAAAACCAGCCTGCTCTGATTATCAGGATCCGTTTGCCGCTCCAGCGCGGAGTGCGCGCAGGCAAAATGTTCAGTTCTGGGATGATGAAGAGTGCGATTGCTATACAACCGCTGGACAATACGGAGGATATTGGCATTCATAATATCCAGTTAACCACTCGCAATAGTGGTTGCTGATAACCCTGCCGTACACATAACCACAACATTAAAACCTATGCTAACCTACCCCCTCCGCCTAGCCGGCATCCTCTTCTCGATCGACAGCCAGCGCGCGCTCGAGGTCGATGATTTCCTCACCGATTTCATCGTCCCCGACGCGCTCCCGGATGTCTCCGTCACTGTCTCATGGGACTGGGACGACTCGCTCGTCCCGTCCTCTGAGCCGCTCGGTGAGGATCTTATCTGCCGCTATTTCCGCGTCGGCGACCGCTTCTGCTGCTACACACGCGGCGGTCCGAAAGGTCCGGTCGCCTGCTCATTCTATTCCGAAGATTGCCGCGACATCGTTTGCTATATGAACGAAAAGCCGTTCATCGCTCCGCCGCACAATCTCGGCAGCATTCTCCGCATGATCCCGATCCGCGCGATCTTTCAGCGTTTCGGCGTCATCTTTTTCCACGCCTCACAGATACTTTTCCATGGGCGCGGAATTCTTTTCACTGCGCCGTCAGGCACGGGAAAATCTACTCAGGCAAAACTCTGGCGCGAGTGCCGCGGTGCTTCAATCCTTTGCGGCGACCGCACACTCGCGCGTTTTCGTGATGGCTGGGTTACTTTCGGCTATCCGCTCGACGGCTCTGAACCAGTCCGCACGACCGGTTCTGTTCCGCTAGGTGCTGTGGTGCTTCTCGCGCAAGGCGAGTCGAATTTTGTCGAACGACTTCATCCGCTCCGCGGCGCGGCGTCTCTCATAGAGCAGACCGTCATTGACACATGGAATCCCGCCGCGAAAACTTCCGCGTTGCAGCTTATACTGTCGATGATGGAATCCGTGCCGGTCTATCGGCTGGTCTGCACGCCGGATGAGCGCGCGGTCAATATTCTTGAGAAAAAATTTATCGAAGATGGGGTGATCTGACAATGGAAAAGATTTCCGACAGACTCTGGCGCAAAGCCGGCGTCGGTCAGATCCCGCTTACGGGAGCATTTGAGCTCCTTCCAATCTGCAATCTGAGCTGCAAAATGTGCTATGTCCGGAAGTCTCGCGCGGAGGTTGACGCCGCGGGCGGACTTCTGCCGGCTGATGAATGGCTTGATTTCGCGTTGCAGGCTCGTGATTGCGGGCTGCTTTATCCGCTTCTGACCGGCGGCGAGCCGTTTCTGCGCGACGATCTTTGCGAGATTCTTTCGGGTATGCAGCAGATGGGCTTGCAGGTCAGCATAAACTCAAACGCTGCACTCATT
>CAKSOR010000564.1 GCA_934477985.1 uncultured Eubacteriales bacterium | reverse complement strand
CGATTGTCTGGTGCGGTGGACAGAACTGCTTCGAGCGACATGGTTCTATATTTGAAACGCGGTTAGCACAGGGAGAGCTACAGCGAGTCGTCTGATTTTTAATGAATATTGAATAGTGATTAATGAATAATGATTAATACAAGGTATAAAAAAAATCCGCTTTCGCGGATTTTTTTATACCTTGATACCGATGGAGCGGCAGTACTTATCACTATATTCCTTGAACATACTCTCGAAATACTCCTTGTGCTCAATTCCGAGGAGATACTTGTGCGGGTCGAAGATCTTGTCGTCCGAACGGAGGACGTAGATTGCCAGGTTCGAACAGTGGTCGGAGATTCTCTCGTAGTTGTTCACCAGGTCGTTGAAGACGAAACCGGTCTCGATTGAGCACAGTCCCTGCTGAAGCCGGCGGACGTGGCGGTCCTTCAGCTCGGCGCAGAGGACGTCGATGACCTCCTCGAGCGGCTCGATGCGGATCGCCGCTTTCATGTCGCTGTCGCGGAAGGCGGTGACAGCGAGGTCGAGGATCTCGGTTATCGCGGCGTTGATCGTCTCGAGCTCCTGTCTCGCGCCGTCTGAGAATGTGATCTTCTGACGGTCGATCTTCTGGGCGAGCTCGCAGAGGTTCATCGAGTGATCCGAGATCCGCTCGAAGTCGCCGACCGAGTGGATATACATCGAGGCGCGGTAGCTTTCCTTTTCGGGGAGGTTCAGGCGGCTGATCTCGACGAGATATGAGCCGAGCGAGTCCTCGTATTCGTCGGCGAGGTTTTCGTTCTCTTCAATCTGCTTGCCAAGGCGCTCGTCGTATTTCGACTGGAGCTTCATCGCGGTCGTTATGTTGTAGAGATCCATCTCAGCCATGTGCGAGATGACCGTGTGGCACTGGTTGAGCGCGTATTCCGGGGTGGCTAAGAAGCGCTTGTCGATGAGCTCGAGCATTGAGTCGCCGCGTTCGGTCTTTTTGTCGTCCTTGACGGTGAGGATGGTGAGTTTTTCAAGCAGACCGGCGAAGGGGAAGAGGACAATGGTGGCGGCGAGGTTAAAGCCCGAGTTTATAGTCGCGATGCCGAACATAGTGGCGTTCTGATCCATGAAGGAAAATCTGAATATCGCGTTCAGACCGTAGAAGATCGGGACGATGATGATCGTGCGGAGGATGTTGTAGTAGAGGTAGATGAACGCGGTGCGGCGACCGCCGGCGTTCGCGCCGATAGAGGAGATCATGACCGGCATGCTCGCTCCGATTCCGATGCCGAGTACTAGCGGCACGACGGCTGAGTAGGGAAGTATGCCAGAGAGCGCGAGAGCCTGGAGAATACCGACCGAGGCGGATGACGACTGAGTGACGGTTGTCATTACAGTACCTACGACTATACCGAGGATCGGGTTTGAGAAGAGGGTGATGAGGCTGATGAACTCAGGCATTTCGGCGAGGGGCTCGGCGGCGGAGGACATGTTTGACATGCCGACCATGAGTGTGCCGAAGCCGAGGATTATCTTGCCGATGTTCTGCTTTTTGGTGTCCTTGATGAAGACGACAAGTACGGTGCCGATGAGAACAAGTATCGGGGCGAAGGTTGAGGGTTTGAGAAATTCGAAGATCAGCGATTCGCCGCTTATGTCGGCGAGACTGAGCACCCAGCCGGTCACGGTTGTACCGATATTCGCGCCCATGATTACGCCGACCGCGTTTGTGAGCTTCATTATTCCCGAGTTGACGAAGCCAACGACCATTACAGTTGTGGCGGATGATGACTGGATGATCGCGGTGACGATCGTTCCGAGCAGGATACCCTTGATGGGAGTTCCGGCGAGTTTTTCGAGGATAGATTCAAGCTTTGAGCCGGCGGCGCTTTTGAGTCCGCTGCCCATGAGCGACATGCCGTACAGGAAGAATCCGAGTCCGCCGAAGAGGACGATCAGGTCGAATATGCTCATTTTGTTCTCCGTTTTCTTTTTTCACTCATTTTCATTATTCCACAGTATTTATTATATAATACAGCGGCGGAAAAGTCAAGAGCTTACGCGGATTTTACACGCGCCCCGGAATTACTTTACACGGACATTACATTTCTTCATTTGAAAGTCTTCTTTTGAAAGCTGGCGGGAGAGCGGGAACGCTCCGGGCATCCGCCCGGTGCGTTCCTGCTTGTGGTTCTGCCG
>CAKSOR010000563.1 GCA_934477985.1 uncultured Eubacteriales bacterium | reverse complement strand
CGCGACCCACTGCGGACTGAGCCGCTCATATTTCCAGCATCAGTTCAAGACGGCGACCGGACTTACACCGATCGAATACAAGAACCGCGCCGCGATCTCGATAGCCGAGCGGATGCTGTCTGAAAATCGCGGTATGACAATCGAGGAGGTCAGCGAGCTGACCGGCTTTGAGTCGACGGCATATTTCCGCCGGGTCTTCAAGAAGCAGACACACCAGACGCCGACAAAATACAAAAAGACCAACCACGGCGTAGAACCGAAATGGCGCTACTGACGCCATTTCGGAGTGAGAAAGTGCGGTAGAGTTTTTCGGGCAAACCGAAAAACTCTTTTTATTAAAAAGGAATCGGGCGCATGCCCGATTTCCTCCTCAATTATTCATTAATCATTTCACCCTGACCACGTTTCCGTTCTGCACGAGCGAATCGGCGGTCTTCCTGTACCTCTTCGCGACCTGCCAGAGCGTCTCGCCCGGCACGGGATAGCAGAGGACAACCGTCGACTGATCGTCACAGCGCTCAATCTCGTCGCCAAGCTTCACCGAGTCGACAACCTCGCGCCTTGAACGGCAGATCAGCGCCGTCGACAACGCCACCTCAAAATCGCAGGAGATCCGCGTCTGGTCGATACGCGCGCGCAGGTCGAACGCCTTGCAGTCGGCGGCGAAGGCGATCGGTTCTCTGACCTCTCCGACGCTGAGCTCGCACTTCACAGGCAGCCTGAACTCGCATGACGCGAGCTCGCAGCCGTTTCCGACCCGCTCCGAGAGCAGGCAGCTGACGTTTGCCTCGCCGGTGAGCTGCGCCCTGCCCTTCACAACTGACGCTGAGTTCATCTTCACGTCAGCCTGGCAGTCGACGACCGTCCAGTTACGCTCGCTGTCGCCCGGAAGTTCCATCGACTCACGCGGCGCGCTCTCGCTCACCGAAAAGTTCGACGCGACAACCTTTCCGAGGCTCTGGATGTCGAGCGGCTTTGACGTACACTCGCACTCGCGGCTTGTAGAATACGCGTCGAGCGTAATTGTGGTCTCGGCGTCGGCGTAGAGCGTCACGTCGATGTCAAACGACAGGTCGAGCTCGAGCACCCGCCGCTCGCCGTAGGAATCCTCGCCGACCGCGGCGTTTATCTCGGTCGGGCTTCCGGTTGCCGACGCCTGCAACGTGCCGGGGATTGAGTCCTTGAACATTCCGGCGTATTCGTCGGCGCTGACGACAAAGGACAGCGGAATCTTGCGTGAAAAGCTCCGGTAATCGCCCGGCTCGGTCTGCGCCTTGTAGACGCAGTCGACGACCGCCTCGCCCTTGAGCGCGACCGTGAATCCGTCGTCAGCGACACGCGGGATCGCCTCACGGAAGTAAATTTCGGCATCGCAGGTGATTATCTCGTCGATCGCCGGCTGAGCCGCGTCAGGCTCTAAATTCTCGCTGATCTGCTCGTGGTCGGCGGTGAATGTGCACTCTATAAGTGTCGGCATCGTCTCATCTAGCCGCTCGAGCTTCGAGTCGCAGGACGGCTGGGTCGTTCCGGTCGTCATCAGCCTGACATCGGTCAGGACGGTCGACTTAAGCGAGAGCTTCCGCGGGTTCTGAAGCCGTGCGGAACAGGCGGTGACTCGCGGTTCGGTGACGATCAGCGGCTGATCAAAGCTCTCGGCAGGTGTGACCGAACCGTTGTACTCCGCCGCGAAATGCACCGAACAGAGCTGGTCGGTCCCCTCTCCCTCAGCCGAGAAAACGACGATATAGTCGACCGCGCCGTTGAATTCGAGCTTTCCTCCGCTCATGAAATGTCCGATCTGCACCGGGCGCGCGCGGACGCGGAGGATTTTCTTCACATCCGGGTAGGTATCGGGGAGAATGAAGTCGCCCGAGAGCTCGCTCGGAACTGAGCCGTCGAAAAATACTGTCTGCATCTTGTCCATCAAAGCACCTTCCTTTTTCATAGTGCTATATCTTATTCCGCGGAGGAGTTTTTCAGAACCGCGCGAATATTTATTTTTTTGTAAATAATGCGCGAAACGCCTTGCAAAACGTCGGATTTCGTGTTAAAATATCTCTATATAAGGATAAGCTGAAAACAACCTAAAATCAGCGTTCCATAAATATCATTGAGGTAAAGATTAATGAAGTTCAATATTCTCGAGACGGCGTCCGAGCGTGTCATTCTCTGTGC
>CAKSOR010000562.1 GCA_934477985.1 uncultured Eubacteriales bacterium | reverse complement strand
CAGTCGATCCTCCCCGCGAGAAACGGCACAAAATATTGTTATATCTCACCGAGCGGATACGATCTCTTCAAGGCGACCTATGACTCGGTCACGCGCTTCAATAATAATGGTGTCGCGGTGGTGAAAAACGACGGAAAATATTACGCGATAAACACCGACGGCGTGAAATACTCGATCGACGAAACCGGGGTCGAGGCCGTGTCGGATCTCACGGACAACTACATAATCGCGCAAAAGGACGGAAAATACGGATTCTACGACATTGATTTCAATCCCGTGGCAGAGGATCTGAAATTCGACCGGATAATTGTCGGCGGCGTTGGCAACTGGGCCGTGCAGTCGGGCGAAAAATGGGCGTTTCTCGATCCTTCGGGAACCGATCTCACCGGACCGAAATTTGATGACGTCGCGCAGAACTCGGAATATAACGCCTTCGTTTATATGACGGTCACAAAGGACGGAAAATCGGTCACTTCCCCGGTAGCCGTGGCAAAGGAATCGGGCAGATGGTATCTTGTCGACGAAACCGGAGCGCATATCACCGAAAAGAGCTTCGACTGCGCCGCGGCTCCCGAGAGCGACGGATATATCGCGGTACTCGGCGAGAACGGAAAGTGGGGCTTCATAAACACCGACGGAGAGCTTGTGATCGACTATAAATTCCACAGTGCCGAGTCGTTCTCAGACAATCTCGCCGCCGTCAGAGTCGACGAGTCCGGAAAATGGGGCTATATAAACCGCGCCGGTGATGTTGTGATCGAGGCGAAATTCGACTGGGCAGCCCCCTTTAAGAACGGCATGGCGATTGCCGGATACAACGGCAAGACCGCGATACTCGAACTTGAACTCTATTCGGAATAAAGGAGAAAAAACAAATGGATATCCTGCAAGACTCAAATGTTTCGATCGTCAACTCGGCAAAAGCGAATTATCTCCGCGTCAAATGCCCGGATGAGGGCAAGATCGACCGAATCGCGCTGAATGTGATGCTCGAAGACCGCCCGCCATTTCTCATGCCCGTACAGCCGAGTATAATGAACGATCTGGTGACGCTGGATTCTCAGCTCACGGTCGGAGAGGCGATAAGCAGCGGTCTGAAGGACAAAAGCCTCTCAAAGAGCGAATATCTGAAGCTCGCGGCTTCGCTTCTGACGCCCTTCCAGACCTGCCGCGAATGGTTTCTTGACTACCACAATATCATAATCGACCCGCGTTTCATAATCCGCGACCGGATCTCGGGTTCATATCTCTTCATTTATATTCCCTACGCCGATTTTGAAAGCGGGGATGACGAGATACTCGAATTTTTCCGAAGGACGCTTATAAAGATCGACATAAGCGACGACGCCGTTTTCCAGACCCGCATAATGCGCTACCTCTCATCAGAGTTTTCACTCGACGGACTGAACGAGCTTATAAAGCGCGAATTCGAAAATCCCACTCCGGCGGTTCAGAGACCGACTCAGGCGGCCGAGACTCCGCGTCAGCCCGTAAAGCCCACGCCGACTCCCGAACAGCCAAAGCCGGCCGAAAAGCCGCAGACTCCGGCCGTGACAAAGAAAGACACCGAAAAACCCGAAAAGCGTCCCGAGAGACCCGCGCACGAAAGGGAAACGAATCAGAGATCCGGATTCTTCGATTTTCTGATTAACAAAAGAAGAAACGATCCATTTGCCGACATGATACAGTCAGACGAGGTGAAATCCGATGAAGTCAAGTCAGACGATCTCGACGCGCTTTTTGGCGGAAAGAAAAATGTGAAGAAGCCCGAAAAAAAGGCGCAGGAAGCAAAGTCCGGACTCTTTAAGCAGTCAAAGCCGACCGCGAAAGCCCCGTCGTCGGCCGAGGAGAGAGTCAAGCCGCTGAAGCAGACTCAGGATCCGCCGCGCCCGATCGAGGTCGACACCGGATACGGCGCGTCCGAGGAGACGAGCATCGGCGGATTCGAGGCGCGCGACGAGCTTCAGCTTATCGACTCCAGATTTGAGGGCGCGCCAGAGCTGATTCCGCTCGACTTCAAATCCGGATCCGCGATAATCGGCCGCCGCAATTCCGAGTCGAAGCCCGATATCGAGTTCCCCGAAACCTGCAAGGGCGTCGGACGCAGACACGCCCGCATAACCCGCAAAAAGGATGGCGGATACACTATCTGCGATCTTGGTTCGCAGTACGGAAC
>CAKSOR010000561.1 GCA_934477985.1 uncultured Eubacteriales bacterium | reverse complement strand
GGACCTGCCACGCACCAGTTGCGTCGCAACTGGTCGAATTCTTTGTTTAGTCTGACGAAATAATCCGACGACTTGCGGAGCAAGTCGTGCGCATCCTACGCGCTTAGAATTATGCGGTATTGCTTTAACGGTAAGCGTCAAATGTAGCCGCGTATAAAAGGCCGCCATCTCAAAGCGAGCTGCTGCTCGCCGGAATGGCGGTCATTTATTTTTGCGGCATACAACATTCTTCCGGAGCGTTTGCAGGAAGCAGCTTTTCAGCCCATGCATCATCTGTTTCGCTCAGTCTCGGCGCATTTCGCAGGATCCAAAGCAAATATCGATATGGATCCAAGCTGTTTTCCTTCGCCGTTTCAATCAGACTGTTTGGAGACTCGTTGTCAACTTTTATTGTACCGGATCAGCAACACCGAAAAATTCACGGCTGACTTCTCACGCATCTGCGCGCTCAGAATTGCGCCTGAAAATTCAGTTTTGTTTTTTTGAAAAATTCATTGACAAATCCATCATATTAGTGTATAATAGAGTTGCTGGACAGCCTTCCGGATGTGTAATTTGCCAACCCATGCCGGGATTTTTGATACACTGAGGACAGGTTGCCGGACAAATCTTAAGGATAAGCTGAACCTGTGGAGCTTTCACGCGAAAAAGGTCTGGATCAGCGTTTCCTTATAATGAATCTGGTTTTGGCGACACGGACTCTGACTGATCGCCAGAACGACACAGCGTTTTATGAGACAGGAGATATGTA
Source organism: uncultured Eubacteriales bacterium (assembly GCA_934477985.1). Lineage (GTDB taxonomy): Bacteria > Bacillota > Clostridia > Oscillospirales > CAG-272 > Flemingiibacterium. Next base: position 1,425 of record CAKSOR010000561.1, on the reverse strand, counting down.
ATGAGAAAAATCACTGTGCCGGTACTTTCGGCGCTTTTACTTGGAGGTATGCTTATGTCAGCTTCATGTTCAACGAAGCCCGCGGAATTTCCGGGCGGAAACGAGTCCCTGAAGCCGCTCTATGAACTCGGTCTTGTCGGAGAAGGTTCCGCACTCGAGCCGGAGCGCGATATGACCTTTGCCGAGGCGGTCATGCTCGCGGCGCGTATCCACGCAAACGCGAATGAAACGACAGTTCCACAATCCGGTGGTGAATGGTATAATTCATATATTGATTACGCAAAAAAGAACTCTCTGATAAACAGCGTCCCGGAAGACCCCGAGCGGTCTGTCATGAAATACGAGGTCGCCGGGCTCATAGCTGAGATCTCAGAGCTTCCGGAAGTCAACGACATCACGTCTGTCCCGGATACGGTCGGAAAGGACTACAACGATTCGGTGCTTAAACTCTATAACGCCGGAATAACCCTTGGAACTGACAGCCGCGGTAATTTTCTTCCGGGTTCAAGGATCACGACAGAAAGCGCGGCTGAACTGTTTCTCAGAGCCCTCGGCAAAACAGAGCCGATAACCGGAACGCTCGACAGGATAACTGACGACGACGCCTACACGCTTGTTATCAACTCACCGTGGAACGCCAACAAGGAAGGGTTATCGTCCGGCTGGACACTCGACAACCGCGGCGGAGTCCCGAGAAAATCCCTGTTCTCGAGCTATGGATCTCTATCTGATCTCTCTGAGAAAGCCGGAACAGCGCTGATACGTCACCTGAACAAGACCTCGACCGGTGTGCTTGACCTCTACACGAAGGTCAGCATCGACGGCGCGGACGGCGCGTATCTCGAGTTCAGGAATGAGGCGGGCGATACGGTCTGGCAGATCATGACCGACGGCGGAGAGTGGAAGTACCTCGAGGCTGACGGAAAATACACCGGACTCGTGAAGTTCGGCGGCGACAAGAACTTTGAGTTCCGCGTAAAGATCGACCTTGACAACTGTCGCACATCGATAAACATAAACGGAAACGATGTCGGCGTCTACAGACTCGCAAAGGAAGGCGGCGACTGCAACGTATATAATTTCAGATATGCCACCACCGACGCCGGAACACCCTTTATCGCTCCCTCAGCTATTCAGATAACCGCCAATTACGCGCTGAACGAGCCCTTCACGTATTCGGGAAAATCGCCGCTCGGCTGGGAGCTGTCGAAAGCGGCGGTCGAGAACGCGGTTCTCTCGATAAGGAAAGGCGGAACAGCCGGCGTGAGCTTCGAACCGGTCGCCGGAAACGCGGTCGCCGAGTTCATGTATCTCTACCGCCGGATCGACGAGCTTGAGCTCTCGATAGACTCCGGAAACAATCCGATAGCGGTATTCGCTGTCGATACTGACGGCTTCTCGGTCAACGGCACGAAAGTCTACAGC
>CAKSOR010000560.1 GCA_934477985.1 uncultured Eubacteriales bacterium | reverse complement strand
GTCGACGATCCCTCGTGCGACGGGAAGAGCTTCACCAAAATAAAAATCGGCTTCAACGACCTTGTAGCCGCCGTTTCGGCGCGGCTCTCAAGACCAGAGCTGTCGGCACTGACCGCCGGGGTCATGAGAAAATACCTGAAGAACGAATCCGACGATCCCGACCGCGTCGAGGAGATGATCAGCCGCTGCATGCTCGACTCCTCCGAGCTCGTCGGCGACCTTGGGAGCGGCAGAGTCGATTCCTTCTGCCGGTTGACCGCGATTTTTTTCGACGACTCGTATGAGCCGAAGAATTTTGAGTTCAGAATAAAGATCAATCTCGGCGCGCTCGGTCAGCCCGGCACGACGCTCGGCTACAGCTACCGGCTCGGCGAGGGCGAGGAGCAGTTCCCGCAGATCCCGGTAATATGCGGCGATCCCGGCTGCTACAAGAGCCGCCGTCGTCCGACCGGAGCGCCTGTCCCGGCGATGGCATGGCAGAACGAGCAACTGACGATCGGCTTCATCGGCGCTGCCGGCTCTGGCAAGACCTGCCTTATCACCGCGATTCTCTCAAAGCTGCTCGAGACCTCGAAGCTGGTCGACGGCGACAACGCCGACGAGGTTCACGCCTGCCTGACCGCCTACGAGTCGAACCGCGAGCTTCCGAAGACCGAGCTTGAGGGGCGCAACAGCTTCAACGCGACGGTTGTCTGCGGCGACAAGCTGATAACGCTCGTCGACATCTCGGGCGAGTGCTTTGACCTCACGACCGGAAAGTTCTATAAAAATGTCGCGAGCAACTATTTCCGCCTTATCCGCGGCTGCAAGTGCTATGTTCTCTGCCTGGACCCGAAGAATCTCGTCTACGCCGGCAAGGGCCTCGCGGCTCAGTCGGTCTGCGATTTTGTCGATTATCTGCGCTCCGGTTCGACCGGTTACGCCTCGCCGGTCATGCTGACGATGACGAAGTGTGACTGCGACGCGCCCGATTTCGAGTGCTACGACCTCGACTCGATCGAGAGCGAGGACGATTCGCAGGCGCGTTTTGAGCTCTTCCTCGAAAAGAGCGGCAAGTTTGTCGCCGCGAATTACCCTTCGTTCTTTACAAATGTCCGTGAACGCGCCTACACCGCGTCGGCGGTCACATCGGCTTACGGCTGCGCGCCGATGCCCGACGAGCGCGACATGCCGGGACTTCAGAAGCTCCGCGAGACCTACAAGAGCCTTTCGATTTACCTCACGAAGGACGGGCGCTATTATGTCACGCCGGACGATTACCGCGACGACTTTCCCGTCCCTAAGAACATCGCCGGACAGTATTATGTCGTCAGAAAGACTGAAAACGGACGCGAGTACATCTTCGACCCGTCGAAGGAGGACGCCGCGCTCGGACTGAAAAAGCTCTCGGACATCCGGCTGATTCCGAACGACCCGACGCGTCTCAACAAGGCGAGCGGACGGATTTTCGAGGTCGAGGATTTCGCGGACAAGCCGAAGCCGATCAACATAAGCGTGCTGCTCGAGTGGCTGCTCAGGGTCTGCGGCGCGCGCAGGATACTCTACACCGAGTTCGACGAGCGCAGCGGAGTGACGCGCACCGAGGAATACAAGCTGAAGCAGGGCGACAGATGGTCGCGCGACGACTCGAAAACCTCGAAGCCGAAACTCGCCGCGTCCGCCTGCTCGCTCTTCAACAACCCGACCGAGCTCGACCGCTGGACCGATGAATACTCAAAAAACAGCGGCTCGCGTATGCTGATGGGATTCTTCGGCAAGGTCGGGTTCGAGGCGGGCGTCAACAAAATGCTCGGCACGGTCAAGCGGAAAGGACAGTCATGAAGAACGAATTTTACTGCCTTATCGGGCGGGACAGCCGCGACAACGAACAGCGCGAGCTCTCGCCCGGGACAAGCCGATTCTTTTCGGAAAAGCTGCACACGCTCAACTACACGAATTTTCTCCTGAAGGTCCGCGACGGATTCCTCGGAATCGAGCGCGGTGAGGGCTATTACGAGCACAAAGTCAGCCCGCGCTCCTTCTTTTATTGCCCGCTGACCGTCTCGGACGGCAAGCCTGACGCGGCGGCGGTCTGGGGCGAGTGCGGCTTCTACGGCGGCGGTCGCGAGTTCAGATACGCGCATTTTTACCTCGATAATTATAGAGACATCACACCGCGCGAACTGCTCTGCCGCGTCT
>CAKSOR010000559.1 GCA_934477985.1 uncultured Eubacteriales bacterium | reverse complement strand
AGAGATGCTTTCCGGATCGGAGAAATCAACATCAGCTATGAAGGCGGCACAGAGCAGATACAGGATCTCACAGGCTGCTCTTTTAAAACACTGCTGAATGAGGTGGCAAACGGCAACCCAGTCATCACCTGGGTGACCATCAGTCTCACCAGCCGGGTGGAAGAACGGTATTATTGGACAACGCCCAGCGGAGAAGATGCCGTGTTCCTCATCAACGAGCATTGTGTCCTGCTCTGCGGCTATGATCTGGATGCCAACACCGTCACCGTCTGCGACCCGTTAGAGGGAAAGATCGAATATGACATGGACAAGTTCGAGGACCGGTACCAGTTGGTGTATCAGCAGGCGGTGGTGATCCGGAGGGCGGAGACGGTATCCGCCGCGGGTGTTTCCACACCGCAATAACGAAAATTCAAAACAGGAGGCGCAATATGCCTGATCTATCCTACGAAACCATTGCAGACGGTCTGACGGTCTGCACCAGCCAGCTCCACCGGTTCGGCACAGATGCGGTACTGCTGACTGAATTTTCCGGCTATCGGCAAAAAGACCGGGTCTGCGACTTCGGCACAGGCTGCGGCATTATCCCCATGCTGATGCAGCGCACCGCTCCGCCCCGGGAGATCTACGCCGTGGACATCCAAAAGGAAGCTATCCAGCAGATGTGCCTGGGGATCGCCAAAAGTGAAACCATCTGCTCCGTGCTGTATCCCATCTGCACTGACCTGAAAACACTCTGGGACGGCGCACCGCTGGGGCAGCTGGATCTGGTGACCTGCAATCCGCCCTATAAGGCATATCAGGCAGGCATCGAGAGCCAGCTGACCGCGCAAAAGATCGCACGGCACGAGGTGCTGTGCAGCATCTATGACATTTGCCGTTCGGCAAAGCGCCTTTTGCGGTTCGGCGGTCGGCTCTGCATCTGCAACCGTCCGGAACGGCTGGCAGACTGCATAGATGCCATGCGGCAAAGCGGCATTGAACCCAAGCGGTTACAATTTGTGGCCAAGGCTGCGGATGCGCAGCCTTGGCTGTTTCTGCTGGAGGGCAGAAGCGGCGGAAAGCCCTTTTTGAATGTCCTGCCCCAGCGCATCGTCGGCGATGGAAGCGGCGTGACAACTCGGATATAAAAAACAGAAATTGTATTAGACACGCACTGCTGCCCTAATTTTAACGATAGCAGACACTTTTCCCAATACGCTATCGGTACAACAACTTTTTGACATCACAGGAGGACTTTCTGCATGAGAAAAAACAATCCGATCTATAAGCGTGCCCTGACCCTCGCCGTGCCCATGATGATCCAGAACGGCATCACCAACATGGTGGGACTGGTGGACAATGTCATGGTGGGCAGCCAGGGCACAGAGGCAATGACCGCGGTCTCTATCGCCGGTCAGCTGATCTTTGTGTTCAACCTCGCCATTTTCGGCGCGCTGGCAGGCCCGGGCATCTACGGTGCACAATATTACGGACAGCGCAATCACCACGGCTTTCAGAGCACCTTTCGCATCAAGCTCTGGCTCAGCACCGTCTGTCTCATCGGCGGACTATTGGTATTCCTGTTGGGAGACGATGCCCTCATCGGGCTGTATCTCCACGGCGAAAGCGCCACGGTCGATGCCGCCCTCACCATGCAGTATGCCAAGCAATATCTGCACATCATGCTGATCGGGCTGCCGTTCTTTGTGGTGACCCAGGTCTATGCCACCAGTCTCCGGGAGACCGGCAGCAGCGTCAAGCCAATGGTCGGCGGCGTCGCTTCTGTAGCAGTAGATGTGGTACTGAACTACATGCTGATCTACGGCAACTGCGGCATGCCGAAGCTGGGCGTCCGCGGCGCAGCCGTCGCCACGGTACTGGCGCGTGTGACAGAAATGACCATTGTAGTCATCTGGGCACACCTGTGCCGGAACAAGCACACCTTCCTGAAAGGCATCTACCGCACGCTGCGCGTTCCGGCAGATCTGGCGAAAAAGGTACTGCGCAAGGGCATGCCCATTTTCTGCAACGAGTTGCTCTGGTCTGCCGGACTGGCGGCGCTGACCCAGTGCTATTCCACACGAGGTCTGGAGATCGTCGCCGGACTGAACATCTCTAACGCCCTGTGCAATCTGCTGAACGTGGTATTCGTGGCGCTGGGCTCTGCCGTAGGCATTCTCATTGGACAGACCCTGGG
>CAKSOR010000558.1 GCA_934477985.1 uncultured Eubacteriales bacterium | reverse complement strand
TTACAGTATATCGCGCCCTATTCGGGCTGCGCGATGGCGGAATATTTCAGAGAGCAGGGCAAGGACGTGCTTATCGTCTATGACGACCTGTCAAAGCACGCGGTAGCTTACCGTGCGCTCTCGCTGCTTATCCGCAGACCGCCGGGCAGAGAGGCATATCCCGGAGACGTTTTCTACCTGCATTCAAGACTTCTCGAGCGCGCTGCATGCGTGGCTCCCGAGTACGGCGGAGGCTCGATAACGGCACTTCCGCTGATTGAGACGCAGGCGGGCGACGTTTCGGCGTATATCCCGACGAACGTCATTTCCATCACCGACGGTCAGATATTCCTTGAGACCGAGCTTTTCCACGCCGGAATCATGCCGGCAATCAACCCGGGCATCTCGGTCAGCCGAGTCGGCGGATCCGCTCAGGTCAAGGGCATGAAGAAGGTCTCGGGCGAGCTCAAGCTGATCTACTCGCAGTACCGCGAGCTGAAGTCCTTCGCTCAGTTCGGAAGCGACCTTGACGCCGACACAAAGGCGCGTCTGGCGCTTGGTGAGCGAGTCGTCGAGGTGCTCAAGCAGAAGCGCAATTCGCCGGTCAGAGTCGGCTGCGAGGTCGCGATAGTTTACGCGGTCATCAACGGCTACCTGAACGATGTCGAGGTCGAAAAGGTGCACGACTGGGAGCTCAGGCTCTACGACCTGCTCGAGGCGAGATACGGCGATCTTTTGGCACGCATCGAAGCCGGAAAGTGGACCGACGACGAGATAAACGATCTCAAGAAGGCGCTCGGAGAAATGGGGGCGTAATCCATGCCGGATACCAAAGCCCTCAGAACGAGAATAAAAAGCGTTGACTCAACGCTGCATCTGACCAAAGCGATGGGGCTGGTCGCGTCTTCAAAGCTGCGCCGCTCGGGCGAGGCAATGATGAAGGGGCGCGATTACGCCGCGTCGGTGCGGGATGTCATCGCGAGACTCGCGCTCTCGAAGGAGTGCGAAAAGAGCGTTTTCATGCGCAAAGCGTCGGACGACATCGCTAAGACGAGGATAATCGTGATAGCCGGAGACCGCGGAATGGCGGGCGGCTACAACGCGAACATTTTCCGTCTCGCGGCGGAGTATAAGGGCGCGCAGTTCATTCCGATAGGCAAGCGCGCCTGCGATCGTTTCGCCTGCGATCGTTTCGCCTGCGATCGTTTTGGCGGTGAGGCGAATTCGTCGGAGCACTTCAGCTCGGACGAGGCAGGCAAGCTCGCGAGAAAGCTCTGCGCCGATTTCGCGGCGGGAGAGTTCGACCGTCTCGGCATAATTTCGACAAAATACGAGTCGATGCTGACCCAGACGGTGTATATCGAGTGGCTTCTGCCGCTTGAACGCAGCGTTGCTGAGTCGAATGTCAGCATGATCTTTGAGCCGGACGAGCTCTCGATACTCAACGAGGTCGTTCCCGAGTACGTCGCCGGAATCCTCGTCGCGGACATCCGGGAGAGCTTCGCTTCCGAGGTTGCCGCGCGCCGCAACGCGATGGACTCCGCGGGCAAGAACGCGAGCGACATGATAGAACGTCTCCAGCTCGAGTACAACCGCGCGCGTCAGGGCGCTATCACTCAGGAGATCACCGAGATCGTGGCAGGGGCGTCCAACTGAGTTCAGAGTTAAAGCTGTTAATATTTGATTGAATTGGCGGTCGATTCTCCGCCTCAACCTTAATAATCTACTGCTCCGATCCTGAAAAGGAGGAAAATAATGGCAGAAAAGAAGAATGGAATCGTTACACAGGTCATGGGACCTGTCGTCGACGTTCGCTTCGAGGAAGAAAGCGAGCTGCCGGCGATATACAACGCGCTGACCATGCCGATCGGAGAGCGAAAGCTCACGGTCGAGGTGGCGCAGCACATCGGCGACAACACCGCCCGCTGCATCGCGATGTCCTCGACCGACGGACTTTCGCGAGGTACTCCTGTCACTGATACCGGCGCTCCGATAAGCGTTCCGGTCGGCGAGGAGACCCTCGGGCGCATATTCAACGTTCTCGGCGACGCGGTCGACAACAAGCCCGAGCCAGAGAACTGTGAGCGCATGAGCATCCATCGCCCAGCTCCCGAATACGACGAGCTCTCGACCTCTACCGAGATCCTCGAGACCGGCATCAAGGTCATTGACCTGATCTGTCCCTACGCCAAGGGCGGCAAGATCG
>CAKSOR010000557.1 GCA_934477985.1 uncultured Eubacteriales bacterium | reverse complement strand
ATGTTCGACTCTCCGATGAAGTCGGCGACGAAGGCGTTCTTCGGCTCGTTGTAGATGTCCTGCGGAGTTCCGATCTGCTGGATAAGACCGTCCTTCATGACGACGACGGTGTCCGACATGGTCAGAGCCTCCTCCTGGTCGTGGGTGACGTAGATGAAGGTGATCTCCATGCGCTGCTGGATCTTCTTGAGTTCGATCTGCATTTCCTTGCGGAGTTTCAGGTCAAGCGCGCCGAGCGGCTCGTCCAGGAGAAGCACCTTGGGGTTGTTGATCAGTGCGCGGGCTATCGCGATACGCTGCTGCTGACCGCCTGAGAGCTGATTGACTCCGCGTTTATCGAAGCCCTTAAGATCGACGAGTTCGAGCATCTCACCGACGCGGCGCGAAATTTCAGCCTCGGGCGTCTTCCTGAGCCTCAGACCGAACGCGACGTTCTCATACACGTTGAGATGCGGGAAGAGAGCGTATTTCTGAAAGACGGTGTTGATCGGACGTTTATACGGCGGCAGGTCGTTTATTCGTTTGCCTCCGAAAATAACGTCGCCTGAGTCGGGGGTGATGAATCCGCCGACGATACGAAGGGTCGTGGTCTTGCCGCAGCCCGACGGACCGAGCAGCGTGACGAACTCCTTGTCGTGGATGTCGAGATTGATGCCCTTCAGAACCGGCTCGCCCTCGAACTCCATCCTGATGTCCTTCAGTTCGATGATTTTGTTTTTGTCCATTTCCTTGTTTCTTTGCTCCTTCATGAAAAAAATATAATTTGCAGCCCGCGGCGAAAAAAAACACCCAACCAAGGTCATCGGCAACGCTGCCGGACAATCCCCAAAAGAGTGGTAAAACAAATCGCCGTACTTTCTGCGAAACGGAAATCGGTACACGGAAGATATCACATATACCGACACATATTATAGCAGATATGCGCGAAAAAATCAATAGGTTTTGGAAAAAAACCTGAAAATCCGTGATTTTTCTAAGTTTATTCTGATTTTTTCCGGGTTTAGCCCGGATAAATTGACGAATCCGTCGATTTCCTCACTTTTTCTCGCTTTTCGAGGAGTTCCTGAACGCGAAAAACAGGTCTTCGAATTCTGTCGAAGACCTGCAAGGCTTAGTTCTTCTCTGAAATATATGTCGAGACGCGGTTCTCGATTATCTTCACCGTCTCGTCGAGCGATTTCGCGTCCGAGAAGTAGATGTCAGCCTCCTCGTAGATCATCATGATGACCTTGATTCCCATCGCGTCGGGGTAAGCGCACGCACCGTCTATCAGCTTCTCAAGCGCTTCGATCCGCTCCTTCGTGACCTCTTCGAGAGTTCCGGTCGGGTCGTCGCCAAGCAGGTACGGCGAGGTCGCGTAATCGGCGAGCGCGTCCTCGAAGTCCTCTCTCGTATCGAATTTCAGCGTCTGGTTGAAGGTGATGTAGTAGAGATTCCCGAACTCGTTTCCGACGATCCGCTCGAAGGAGGGCTTGTAGGTCGGGAAAGCGCGGCTGTATCTCTCGCCCTGAGTCGCGTCATCGCCCAGTCGCGAGACGAATTTAATGAACTCCCACGCGCCGTCGCCGACCGCTGAATCAGCGTTTATCCCGAAGCTCAGCCGCGGGACGAAGAGCGCGCCGTTGCCCTCTGACGCCGGATAACCTATAAGTGTCGTACTGCCGTATCCGAAGACCGATTCCGACTGCATGAAGCCCTCGATGTCGTAGATGTCGCTGTGCTCGAGCAGAAAAGTTCCGTCACGGTAGGGCTTTCCGCGGTCGTCATTGTAATCCTTGAGATCGTCGCCAGATAGCGTGCTCTGATAGTTCAGATTGTCGGGCGTCTTCTTCGCCGCCTCGAGCAGCTTTTTAAGCGGCTCGCCCTCAATGAACGACATACTGCCGTTCATTGTTTGCGCGTTTATCGAGGCGATAAGCCCGGTTGAGAGGATTGTGTCGCGGCTCAGATAGCTGAAAAGAAACTTCCCGTCGGGGATGTTCAGCGCGAAGTCGGCGAACTTCTCCATGTCCCATTTGTCGAACCCGAGGTCGCTGCGCGCGGTCAGGTACGACAGCCCGAAGTTCGTGACGAAGCCGCACATCCGCCCCTCGCTGTCGGTGCAGGCATTGAGCACGCTCTCGAAATAGTCCGAGCGGTTGAAATCCCTGTCATTCTTTATGAACTCGTTCATGTCGCTGAAAGCG
>CAKSOR010000556.1 GCA_934477985.1 uncultured Eubacteriales bacterium | reverse complement strand
GTCAACCTCGGCTTTGTTCTTTTCGCCGTGAGTTAGGCAGCCCGCGCCGCCGATACAGCCGCCGACGCACGCCATTCCCTCGATGAAGTTAGCGTCGAGCTTGCCGCGCTGTTTCTGAAGAAGCGCGATCTTGCACTCCTCGATGCCGTCGCAGGCGCAGGGCTTGAGGATGAAATCGAGTCCCTGCTCCTTGATTCCCTCGGCGACCGCGTCGGAGAGTCCGCCCGAGCGCGCGAAAATGCGTCCGAAGTAGGAAGCGTTGTCGAGCACGTCCTCGCCAAGCGTAGTGATGTCGATGTCACGGCTGTCAAATAACGCCTGAAGCTCCTCGAAGGTCATAGCCGCGTCGACATAGGGCTTTACGGCGTCCTTCTGGACCTCCATCTTCTTCGCGGTGCACGGACCGATGAAGACGACCTTGCAGGGCGCTTCGTGCTCCTTTATGTACCGCGCGATAGCCGCCATTGGCGACGGATTGTGCGAGACGAATTCCTTCAGCTTCGGGAAATTCTTGTCGATGTAATCGACGAAAGCCGGACAGCAGGAGCTTGTGAGGAAGCCCTTCTCGGCGAGCTCCTTCGACTCAGACTCGGCGACCATGTCAGCGCCGAGCGCCGCCTCGACTACCGTGTGGAATCCGAGCTCCTTGAGTCCCGCGATGACCTGACCGAGCTTTGCGTAGGTGAACTGACTCGAGACAGAGGGAGCGACGACCGCGTAGACCTTGTACTTCGTGTTTTTTTCGCTTCCCTTTATCATGTCGATGACGTTCAGGATGAACGACTTGTCGGTGATAGCTCCGAACGGACACTGATAGACGCACGCTCCGCAGGAGATGCACTTCGAGTTGTCGACGCATGCCTGCTTGTCCTCGCCCATCGAGATCGCCTTGACCTTGCACGCGGTCTCACAGGGGCGCTTGTACGCGTGAATCGCGCTGTAAGGACAGACCTTGGCGCACTGACCGCACTCGCGGCACTTAGACTTGTCGATATGCGCGACGTGATTCTCGTCAAAGCTGATCGCCCCGAATCGGCAGACGTCCTCGCATCTGTGTGCCAGACATCCGCGGCAGGCGCTCAGCACCTCATAGCCGCCCATCGGACACTCGTCGCAGGCGATATCGATGACCTCGATCACGTTCGGATTGTCCTTGTCGCCGCCCATGGCTATCTTGACCCGCTCCGCGAGTATCGCGCGCTCCTTGTACACGCAGCAGCGCATCGTGGGCACTTTTCCGGGAACGATTATCTTCGGGATGTCTATGGCGTTCTCGGCGAGCGTTCCCGCCCACGCCTGACGCGCGACCTCCCGGAGAACCTTGTATTTAAGATGCTGTACCTTTGTATCGAATTTTCTCATTTTTTCCCTTTCCAAAATCAGAAATAACTTACCTTGATCCGCTTGCCCATCTGGCGGAGGCACTTTGAGAGCTCCTCGACCAGATTCATCTTGATGTTGAAGTTAATCGGCAGATCCGGGTTCTGGTGCGCGGGATTGACCGCGCGTCCGACGTAGAAATTGATGTCGGTCGCCTCCTCGAAAAGCAGACGGCAGATCATCGACGCCCCGTCGTGACCGTAGCTCCACTTCTCGTAGAGCTTGTTCTCGCCGAGCACGTCCTTCGCGTACTCTACGACGCGGTTGACCGTTATGACGCCCTCGGTGACAAGGTCGACGCCTTCTATCTCGGCGGTCGGCGGGATGTCGCTTCTGGCAAAGTTCAGACTCGCCTTTATCGGCTTGCCGAGGTACTTCGCCGCGATTGAGGAAGTCGTTCCGCCGCAGATTATGTGCTTTCCCGCCTTCGAGAAGAAGAGCGACATCATCCGGTCGCAGTCGTCGCGGTTTGACGGCGGACCGAAGAGAAGATTCATCGGCTCGCGCTTTCTTATCTTGACAACGCACGCGGTGGCGTCGTCGCCCGGCTTCTCGCCGTAAATCTTGTTGACCTCGTCTATGAGTATCGTAGAGAGATTCTTCGCGGTCTGACCGCCGGCGACAACCGCCTCCATGAAGGCGATTATGTCCTCGCGCTTCCAGCCGAAGTTGTACGCGAGTCCGATTCCGGCGTGAGGACAGCCGTCGCTCATCGCGATGAAGATGTCGTCCTCCATCAGCCTTATCTCGGATTTGTAAATTTTCTTGCCGCCGATGTTCATCTCGGTCTTCGGATAGTCGTAGTTCTGACC
>CAKSOR010000555.1 GCA_934477985.1 uncultured Eubacteriales bacterium | reverse complement strand
GTACTCCTCTGCGATCGCTATGGTTCACTCGAGATTCTCGACCAACACTCTCCCGAGCTGGGAGCGCGCTCATCCCAACCGCTTCATCCTCCACAACGGCGAGATCAACACGATCCGCGGCAACGCCGACAGAATGCTCGCGCGCGAGGAAACTATGTCGAGCGAATGTATGAAGGACGACATGGACAAGGTTCTCCCGGTGATCACTGCGTCGGGTTCTGACTCGGCGATGCTCGACAACACGCTTGAGTTCCTCGTGATGAACGGAATTCCGCTTCCGCTCGCGGTCATGATAATGATCCCCGAGCCCTGGAAGAACGACCCGAACATCACGCGTGAGAAGCGCGATCTCTATCGCTACTACGCGACAATGATGGAGCCGTGGGACGGTCCTGCGGCGATACTATTCACCGACGGCGATATGCTCGGCGCGGTGCTTGACCGGAACGGCCTGCGCCCGTCGCGCTACTATATCACGAAGGACAGAAGACTCATCCTCTCGAGTGAGGTCGGTGTGCTCGACATCCCGGCTGACCAGATCGTCTGCAAGTCGCGTCTCCAGCCCGGCAAGATGCTGCTCGTCGACACTGTCTCAAAGCGCGTCATCTCGGACGAGGAGTGCAAGGAATATTACGCGAAAAAACAGCCCTACGGCGAATGGCTCGACGGTCATCTGATCCGCCTTGCCGACCTCCCCGTGCCGAACCACAAGCTGCCGCGTTACTCGGCTGAGGAGCGCGAGAGACTTTACAAGGTCTTCGGCTACACCTATGAGGACATCTCGGGCGCGATCCTTCCGATGGCGAAGAACGGCATCGAGCCGACCGCCTCGATGGGCACCGACATCCCGCTCGCGGTTCTCTCGGAAAAGCATCAGCCGCTCTTCTCGTACTTCAAGCAGCTGTTCGCGCAGGTCACGAACCCTCCGATCGACGCTCTCCGCGAGGAGATTGTCACCGACACCACGGTCTATGTAGGCTCTGACGGCAATCTTCTGACCGAAAAGCCCGACAACTGCACCGTGCTTGAAATTCACAACCCGATCCTGACCGGAGTCGATCTTCTCAAGATAAGAAACATGAAGAAGCCCGGCTTCAAGGTCGCGACAGTTTCGCTGCTCTACTACAAGAATACCTCGCTCGAGAAGGCGGTCGACCGTCTCTATGTCGAATGCGACCGCGCGTACCGCGACGGCGCGAATATCATCATTCTCTCCGACCGCGGAGTCGATGAGTATCACGTCGCGATCCCGTCTCTGCTCGCCGTCTCGGCGGTTGAACAGTACCTCATCCGCACCAAGAAGCGCACGGCGGTCTCAATGATTCTCGAATCGGCTGAACCGCGCGACGTGCATCAATTCGCGACTCTGCTCGGCTACGGCGCGCGGGCTATACATCCGTATCTCGCGCAGGAGTGCATAACCGAGCTTGTCGACAGCGGCAGACTCGACAAGGACGCGATGACCGCGATAAACGACTACAACAACGCGATTCTCCACGGAATCGTCAAGATCGCGTCGAAGATGGGCATTTCGACCCTCCAGTCATACCAGTCGGCGCAGATCTTCGAGGCGGTCGGCATCTGCAAGTCGGTCGTCGACAAGTACTTCACGAACACCGTGAGCCCGGTCGAGGGCATCGGACTCAAAGAGATCGGCGAGGGCGTCGAGTGGAGACACAATCACGCTTTCGACCCGCTCGGACTCGGCGTCGACACGACGCTCGACTCGGTCGGCGCGCATAAACTCAGAAGCTCGACCGTCGCCGAGGATCATCTCTACAATCCCCAGACGATAATCGCGCTCCGCGAGGCCGCTCAGACCGGAAACTATCAGCGTTTCAAGGAATACACCGCGATGGTCGACGACGAGAAGAAGCCGCACACTCTGCGAGGACTGCTCGATTTCGTCTACGACAAGGACGGCGGAATTCCGCTCGAAGAGGTTGAGCCCGCGAGCGAGATTGTCAAGCGTTTCAAAACCGGAGCGATGTCCTACGGCTCGATCTCCGAGGAAGCGCACACGACAATGGCAATCGCTATGAACCGTCTCGGCGGCAAGTCGAACTCGGGCGAGGGCGGAGAAGACCCCGCGCGCTTCGGGACCGAGAAGAACTCGGCGATAAAGCAGGTCGCGTCGGGACGTTTCGGTGTCACGAGCGCGTATCTCGCCAGCGCGAAGGAAATCCAGATCAAGATGGCTCAGGGTGCGAAGCC
>CAKSOR010000554.1 GCA_934477985.1 uncultured Eubacteriales bacterium | reverse complement strand
CTTTGAAATGGTGACCGCGGCGCTCGAGGCTATGGCGTCTGAGCAGTACAGATCGGTCATGCCGGCGTTCTACGAGCTGGCGCTGAAGACCAAGTACAGCCGCGATGAGATCTCGTCGCAGGTCATCGATCTCGTGTACAATTGCAGCACAAAGGACCTCGCGGGCGAGTACGCGGCGGTCAGCGATTATTTCTACGTGCTCATGGCGCAGTGTGTGCTTAAGGAGCTGCCGTACGCGTCGACCTACGCGTCGAAGATCGATTCGGCGAACACGGCGCTGAGGAATCTGTATGAAGCCTGCGTGGAGTGAAAATTAAAACTAGACCTGTTCGATAACCCGACTTTAGCGTATCAAATTGGTGACGGAAGTCACCAATTTGATTGACACAATGGGAGGGTTATCGAACAGCTCTACTATACCCGGCGGCATGTCTGTGCCTCCGGGTGATTTTTTCGTGTGCCGCTTTATCGGTTACAGATTCTCAAACCTTATGATTTCCTCGCGCGTTTTTTCGCCGATCTCCCCGCGCAGAAACCCCGAAGTCCCGATGACAAACCTGTCCGCTCCGGCATTCTTCATCCGCACGAGATTTTCCGCGCTTACATTGCCGTCGACCTCGATCGGCATGTCAGAAAGTCCGGCGTCATTCAGAGTTTCACGCAGGCGCGCGATCTTTCCGAGCGTGTATGGAATCAGCTTCTGCCCGGCGAATCCGGCGTTCACGGTCATTATCAGCACTCCGCCGAGCTCGGGCAGAATTTCCTCGATTGTGTTTATTGACGTGGCGGGGTCAAGCGCCGCGAAGGGGATTCCGCCGAGCTTTCGGACTATCTCAACCGCGCGTCCGAGGTGCTTTGTGCTCTCGACATGTATCGAGACCGTGTCGCCCTCCCGTATCGGAAACCAACCGAGCTTATCCTCGGGGCGGTCGATCATCAGGTGAATGTCGAGCGGAAGCGCGGTGACCTCACGCAGAGCCTTGCAATAGTCAGTACCGAGCGTGATATTCGGAACGAACGATCCGTCCATTATGTCGATGTGCAGTCCCGCGATCCCGGTCTTTTCGAAGAGCTGACAGGCTGAAACCGTGTCCCATGGCTTCACGCACATCATCGAAGGGTAGAGTTTGTTTCGTGTTTCGATCAAAAATGATCATCTCCGTTTCTTCTGGTGAAGTTTTTTCCTTTCGTCTTGACATCACCGATAAAATGTGGTATAATCTTTATCAGAGCCGATGTAAAGAATTATATCAGCACTTCCGGGATTTGTCAATGCCCGGCGCGCCGATTGATCAAATGAGCACGAAATCACAATAAACGAACAGAAACGCGCAGGAATCATCAATGCTTGAAAACGAGAGAAAAGAAAAAATCATCGCCCTGCTTTCCGAAAACAGGACGATGACGACGAAGTCATTGGCGCAGGCGCTCTTCACGAGCGAGGCGACGGTCAGACGAGACCTCACCGGTCTGGAGACGTCCGGCAGGGTCAGGCGGATACACGGCGGCGCGGAGCTTTTGACAGGTACGGACTTGCAGCTGCCGCTGACATCGCGCGACCGCGAGAATGACCTCGCGAAGCGGAATATCGCCGCGAAAGCCGCGAGACTCATTCATGACGGAGACACGATTTTTCTCGACGCCTCGACGACTGTGCTGAGACTCGTTCCGCTCCTGCGTGATTTCAGCGGTCTGACGGTCGTGACAAACAGTCCGAAGGCGGTGATTGAGCTTGCGGATATGCGTGTGAGGACGATTTCGACCGGCGGGGTGCTGCTCGGGGAGTCGTTCGCGTTTGTCGGGGAGCAGGCGGAGCGCGCGGCGCGGTCGATCAACGCTGACATAATGTTCATGTCCTGCCGGGGTGTGACCGACGACGGCTGGCTCTGCGACACATCGCTTGAGGAGACGAGCATCCGCCGCGAAATGCTGGCGCACTCAAAATTCAAGTGCCTTATGTGCGCGAGCGGAAAGCTCGGCAGCCGTTATCCGTTCAATATCTGCCACATGAGCGAGATCGACATGATGATCACCGAGAACGCCGAGCGGACGGCGTTTTGTTCCGGCTGATCACAAAAGGCGGATCACGGGAAAACGGCTTCATAAGGGGATAAAACGGGTGGAAAGAGTCCGGCTGATTACAGAAAAAAGCGCGCAAAAAAACCGCTTACCACGATCAGCGGATCATGAAAAAAGCGGCTTAAAAAGGGGATGGAG
>CAKSOR010000553.1 GCA_934477985.1 uncultured Eubacteriales bacterium | reverse complement strand
GTCATGGCGGCGGCTCAGGACTGCCCGGTCGATTTGCTGATGTATTACGACGCCAGAATGAACTCCGGAATGAACGGAATCTTCTCGACTCAGAACTACAAGCCGATCAAGGGCTACTGGGTAGTGAACGCGTGGAGCGACCTCAACGAGCTCGGAAACGAGATTGAGACTAAGTCCGATGTGCCGGATATCTACGCGATGGCTGCCGAAAAGGACGGCGAGGTCATGCTGATGCTGACCTACTACACCGACGACGAGAACGCCGTTCCGAGAACCTTCAAGGTCGAGGGTCTTTCCGACAAGCTGTGGAAGGCTTACCTGCTCGACGAGAACAAGGACATGGAGCTCGATTGCGAAATCGCCTCCGACGGCGGTTTCTGGGTCACCATGAACCCCAACAGCGTGCTGACTATCCGCTGACATTTGATTTA
Organism: uncultured Eubacteriales bacterium; assembly: GCA_934477985.1. Classification (GTDB taxonomy): domain Bacteria; phylum Bacillota; class Clostridia; order Oscillospirales; family CAG-272; genus Flemingiibacterium. The sequence continues at coordinate 1,786 of CAKSOR010000553.1, read as the reverse complement.
AGGCAATAAGAAACCGACTCGGGATACCCGGGTCGGTTCTTTCTGGTGGGAATAAATAGTCAGGAGAGCTTCTCGTAAGCCTCGAGTGTCTTCTCCATCGCTGTCTTGGCGGCGGAGAGGTTCGAGTCCATCGTGGAGGCGATATTTCCGTCGATCTCAAGCGTGTTGATTGAGTTGACGAGTCCGCCCCAGTCATACATGTAGCCGATGTCGTAGACGCGGTTGCCGAAGATCAGGTCGAGCATAGCCGCCGATTCCTCGTCGCGCGCGCCCTTTGCCTTCAGCACGTTGTCGTAGTATGCGTCGCGGAGAGTGTAATGTCCCTCGGCTGAAAGCGCCTCGATGATCGCTCCGGTGCGCTCAGGATCGCCCGCGGTCTTCGGCACGATGATAGTGTTCGAGCAGGGAAGGCTCACCATCGAGTAATATTCCTCCTGCGACTCGTCGAACTTGGGCATCGGGATGATTCCGAAGTCGGTCTCCATCGCCCTGAAATGCGAAACTCGGACAAGTCCAGCCATATTGAAGAGTATCCGGTTCGCGATGAAAGCCGGGTCGATAACCTCGGCGTAGGAGTCCGAGACGCCCGTGATCTTCGACGAGTGAATGCAAATATCGTAGTCGCGGTTGAGCTTGACCGACTTGTTGAAAGCGTCGACAAAGCGCTCGCTCGAGGTGTTGAACGTGAGCTCATCGCCCTTCTTCGTGACGAGCTGGACGCCCGAGGCGACCATGCAGGCGTAGGTGTTCAGCGCCTCCGAGGTCAGACCGTACTGGTCTTCGTTGCCCATCACGCCGTCGTTGTTGAGGTCAGCCGAGGCGTCGGTCGCGTACTTGTTCATCACGTCGATCGTCCACTTGCCGGAGTCGACGAGCTCGTAGAGGTCGGGGAGCTTGTAATCGGTCGCGAGTTTCTTGTTGAAGAGCACGACAAGTGTCGCGTCGTCGTCCATTATCAGCATGCTTCCGGTCGCGCAGAAGACCTTGCCGCCTATCGACATCTGATCGATCGAGTTCTGGTCATACCAGGGTTTTTCGAGGTCTATGTAAGGGATGTCGGAGAGGTCCATCAGAAGTCCGTCGGGTGCAAGATTCTTGACCACCTCGGAGGGAGCTCCGGCTATCATGTCGAAGTCGTCAGCGCCTGCCATTATCGAGGTTCTGGCGGGGGAAGAGAGGTTCCACGTTCCGCTTGACGAGGCGATGTCGGTGAAGGTGACTCCGAACCTGTCGGTGACCGCGAGATTTCGCTTGAAGACCGCGTCGTTGATTACGTCGCCGTTCTCCTCGGAAGCCGCGATGTCCTTGGACTTCCAGTGGACGTTGGTGTCGCCCTTTGTGAGAACGCGGAACTCATAGCCGTCCCACCGCTTGTCGGGGAGATCGGGCTCGATACGCGCGGTGGTGACTTCAGCCGGTTCGGTAGTGTCGGAGGAGACGGTGGTTTCGTTCTGTGGCTGAGCTTCGCCGCCGCAGGAGACGCTCGCGAGCAGGGCGATGAGGAGAAGCGCTGAGAGGGTACGTTTCATTTTGGTTGCTCCTTTATGGTTAGTTTGTAGCTCGAGATACATGGCTTTTTGCCGTCGCGCATTCTTTCGGATACAACGCCGTACATCCACTCGGTCTCCGAGCCGTCGATGGTTATAGAGTCGCCGTCGATCGTTATCACGGCGCTGAGGGGCTTCGTGAAGAACCAGGTGTTTTTCGCCTGCGAGAGGGTCGTGAGATTGAGCTGTTCGGTTTTTATGAACCTGCCGTCCTGATAGTCCTCAAAGGTGTAGGTCTG
>CAKSOR010000552.1 GCA_934477985.1 uncultured Eubacteriales bacterium | reverse complement strand
GAGAAGCTCGGGGTCGAGGTCGTCCCGACCGAGTCGGACGGCATGGAGTTCGTCGGGAATATATTATATTGAAAGGAAACTGTATGTCCAAACCTGTAGTCGCGATTGTCGGACGCCCGAACGTCGGCAAGAGCACACTCTTCAATAAGCTCGCCGGGGAGCGCGTCTCGATTGTCGAGGACATTCCCGGTGTCACGCGCGACCGCATTTACTACGAAATCGAGTGGAACGGACGCGCCATGATGCTCGTCGACACCGGCGGTATCGAACCCAAAACCGACGACCCGATTTTAAAGCAGATGAAGAACCAGGCTGAGGTCGCCGTCGCCACCGCCGACGTGATTATCTTCATGACTGACGTCACCGTCGGTCTGACCGCCGCTGACCGCGACATCGCCACGATGCTGATAAAGTCCCGCAAGCCGGTGATTTTAGCCGTCAACAAGGTCGATTCGGTCGGCGCTCTGCCGATGGAGTTCTACGAGTTCTACGAGCTCGGGTTTGACGGCGAACCCATCCCGCTTTCCTCCCTGCACGGCACAGGCTCGGGCGATTTACTCGACCGCGTGCTTGAGCTCTGCCCCTCCGACGAGGCTAAGGACGAGGACGACGGCGTCATCAAGGTCGCTGTCATCGGCAAGCCCAACGCGGGAAAATCGTCTATAATCAACAAAATTCTCGGCGAAGACCGGCTGATTGTTTCGGATATTGCCGGAACGACACGCGACGCGGTCGACACCAGAGTCGAGAACGAGTACGGAAAGTATGTCTTCATCGACACCGCCGGAATCAGGCGTCAGAGCAGGGTCGAGGACCGCATCGAGAAGTTCAGTGTTCTGCGCGCCAAGATGGCGGTCGAGCGCGCCGATGTCTGCGTCATCATGATCGACGCGAAGGAGGGCGTCACCGAGCAGGACGAGAAGATCGCCGGAATCGCTCACGAGGCGGGCAAGGCATCTATTATCTGCGTGAACAAATGGGACACGATGGAGGTCGACGACAAGAACACCGTCGAGTACGACAAAAAAATTTACAATTCGCTCTCCTACATGCTCTACGCGCCCACATTGTACGTCTCGGCGAAGACCGGTCAGCGCGTCACAAAGCTGTTTGAGCTGATAAACTACGTCTACAACCAGAACTGCACCAGAATCTCGACCGGCATGCTCAACGACGTCTTGGGCGAGGCGACCGCCAGGGTTCAGCCGCCGTCCGACAAGGGTCGCCGGCTCAAGATTTACTACATGACCCAGATCGCGGCGAAACCACCGACATTCGTGATTTTCTGCAACGACGCCGAGCTCTTCCATTTCTCGTACCAGCGCTATATCGAGAACCAGCTGCGCGAGGTCTTCGGCTTCCGCGGCACGCCGATCAGGATAATTGTCCGTCAGAAAGGGGATAACGATGTCTGATTTTACACTTATAAAGATGAACGGGCTCGTTCCGCTGCTGATTTCGGAGAGCGGACACAGCATTCCGGTGGCGCTGGCGGTTGTGCTCTGCGCGGTCGGCGGGGTGATCGCGTACTTTCTTGGCAGTCTGAATTTCGCGGTCATCATCTCGAAGGTGAAGTTCCACGAGGACATCCGGCAGTACGGAAGCGGCAACGCGGGCATGACGAACATGCTCAGAACCTACGGAAAGGCGGCGGCGGCGTTCACGCTGCTCGGAGACGCGGCGAAAGCGGCGGTTTCGGTGATGATCGGCACGATGCTGTGCGGCGAGGCGGGAGCGTACATCGCGGGGCTCTGTTGTGTGCTCGGGCACTCGTTCCCGGCGTACTACGGCTTCAAGGGCGGCAAGGGAATCGTCGTGACGGCTGTAACGATACTCTGCCTTGACTGGCTTGCGTTTCTGATACTCTTCGCGATTTTCGTCCTTCTGGTGGCGACCACTAAATACCTGTCATTGGGGTCGATTATCGGCATGCTTCTCTACCCGTTGATGCTGAACAGAATGTACCCCTACACGCACGGCGGAATGTCGGAGGGCGCTGTGCCCGCGATTGTGTCGATTATCAACGCCGCGCTGGTCATCTGGCTTCACCGCGAGAACCTCAAGCGGCTCTGGCAGGGCAAGGAGAATAAGTTCAGTCTGAAGAAGAAGAATAAATTCGTCAAGCCTGAAGACAAGTGAATAAAAACGTAAGGGAGTTTTTGAAAAATAAGTGTCAATGTGTCAATTTGCGCCACAGTAATAGAAAATCTTGACACAGTGAC
>CAKSOR010000551.1 GCA_934477985.1 uncultured Eubacteriales bacterium | reverse complement strand
GGTCCGGGCGGCAGACCTCGACGCGGAAAAGTACCCTCCCGCGGATCGGCGGAGTCCGAATGGACGATCCACCCGCCTGCACAGTAAAATTATACCACATCCGCCGAAAAAATGCAACCCCAAATGAGATTTTGTCAATTTATTGTTACTTTTCAGACAATTCTGTTGAGCCCAACACCTGTTTTTACATAATTTTCCAGCGATTTGTCAATGACATCGAGCAATCTCTCACGTGCGGCGCGCGATGCCCACGCGATATGCGGCGTCACGATGCAGTTCGGCGCGGTAAGCAGTGGATTTTTCGGCAGTGCGGGCTCAACAGCGAGTACATCGAGTGCCGCACCCGAAATTTTTCCGGTTCTGAGTGCCTCAGCGACGTCGGATTCGTTCAGTACCGCGCCGCGCGACGTGTTGATCAGCTTCACGCCGTCCTTCATTTTCGAAATAAATGTTTTGTCGACCATCCCGCGCGTCGAATCGTTCAGCGGGCAATGCAGCGAGATCACGTCAGAATTCACCATGAGTTCATCAATTTCTACATATTTCACAAATTCTGAATCATTATGTTGATGTGCCGTGTGCGCAATGACATTCATTCCGAGCGCTGACGCAATCTTTGCGACGCGTCCGCCGATGCTGCCACAGCCGATCAAGCCAAGCGTTTTGCCCGCTAACTCGGTATAGTTCACAAAATCGTAACGGAATCCCGGTATTCCTGTCCATTTTCCCGACTTCACAATGCCCTGAATTCCGTCTAAATCCGAGTGAAGCGCGATCAGGAACTGAATCGTGAGCTGCGCGACCGACGCCGCCGAGTAATCCGGAATGTTCACGACCGCGACACCGCGCGTTTTACAAGCGTCGATGTCGATCATGTCGTACCCAGTGCCGAGCGCCGAAACGTATTTTATCGTCGGACAACTGTCGAGCAACTCCGCCGTGATCTTCGCGCGATTCGTGTAAACGACCTGCGCGCCGCCGCATTTTTCAGCACATTCGGCGTCCGGAGTCTTCGCGAAGACCTCAACCTCGCCATATTTTTTGAGGAAATCCCACGAAAGATCGCCCGGATTCACAGCAAATCCATCTAAAATGACTATTTTCATTTTACAAAACCTCCAAAACAAATTATCCGCGCGAAGGAAAAAATTGCCAAAAGGCGTGCCGCGCATTTTCCTTCAATATTATACCACATTATACCACAAATTCGCCGCGATTTCAAGCCCGCGCGCGAAAAATTCTCGCCCGAACGCGCTTTTTTGAATCGCGCCGCCAGGCAATTTCCATATAATGGAATGAGGGAGTGAAAATTCCCGCGCCTGCCGTCTCGGATAGCAGGCAAATATTGCGAAAGGGTGAACAAAATGTCATATTTGTTCGACCTCGTGCCTGGCGAGGTCGCTTGCATAGAGTCGGAGCCGCGTGCCCGGCGCCTGATCGAATTGGGAATGATCGGCGGAACGCGGATTGAGTGCGTCGCGGTCGCGCCGTTCGGCGACTCGAAGGCCTTTCTTGTGCGCGGCGCGGTGATCGCGCTCCGCTCGTCGGAGGCTGGCACGATACGAGTCCAGCGAATCCCGCACGCCTCGAGGCTGCCGCTCGCCCGCGCGGCTGGGCTGAGATCGGGTGAAACGCGATGGGGTTGACGCGAAAAAGTCAGGCGGCAAGCCGATCTTTGGCGTTTTACAAACATAGCGGCAAGCCAGACGGCGACGCGGTTCTGGTCGCGCTAGCGGGCAATCCGAACGTCGGCAAAAGCAGTTTATTCAACAAACTGACAGGTTCGGACCGGCACACCGGCAACTGGACCGGCAAAACTGTCTCGGCGGCTGAGGGGATTCTTCGCGAAAAATACCGCCCGGACGGCGCGCCAGAGATGGTTTTCGCCGACCTCCCGGGCACATATTCGCTCGGCAGCGGCTCGCCGGAGGAGCTCGAAGCGCGGGATTTCCTGAAAAGCGGCAAAGCGAGCGTTACAGTTGTCGTATGCGACGCCTGCTGCCTCGAGCGAAACCTTATTTTAGCGCTCCAGATCATCGAAATCGCGCCGCGCGTGCTGATCTGCCTGAACCTGATCGACGAAGCGCGCCGAAAGAACATCAAAATTGACACAAAGCGGCTCGAAACCGAGCTCGGCGTCCCGGTCGTCACGACGAGCGCGTCAACCGGCGAGGGTCTGAAGGAGCTTGCGGCGGCAGTCAATGGTTTGCTGAAAATTGAAGGT
>CAKSOR010000550.1 GCA_934477985.1 uncultured Eubacteriales bacterium | reverse complement strand
GTCCCCGCCTGTGCATTCCGACCGCGAAGCGGTCGGAATGCCGGGATGAAAAAAAGGCGCGCAGCGGCTTTTTTTCATCCCGTGGGACGGTGGCGGGCTTTGCCCGACACCGTCTTTTTCACGTGCTTGCGCGTGAAAAAGAAAAAAAGAGAGGACTGCCGTAGATGCGGCAGTCTCTGTTTTACTTATTCAGTCCGCTCTGAATGCTTCTACCGCCTGGCTGATGCGCTCTTCCATCACGTTCTGCATCGAAGCGAACTTCGAGGAGAGCGCGCGGTCGTCATCGGTGAACATCGGCTTGAAGACTCCGTCGCGGATCTGGTCGCACCAGATCGTGTCGCCCAGGTCGAAGACGCGGTTCTGGAAGATTACATCGAGCATCTCTGCCGATTCCTCGTCCCTTGTGTACTTGGTCTTGAGCGCGACGTCATAGTACGCCGGAACGACATTCTTCGCGGAATCCGATGCCAGCGCCTCGAGCACCACCGAGACGAACTCGGGATCAGCCGTCACCGGAACTCCGGTCAGTTCGCAGCCCTCGATCCGTGATAGGTAGTTTTCCTGCGCCTCATCGTACTTGGGGTACGGTATTATGCCGAAGTTCGCGTCCATGTCGCGAAGGGACGAGATGTAGAAGAAGGTCATGTCCATGAGGAGTCCCTTGTCGTTCTGAAACATCGTCGTGAGCAGTGTATCATAGTTCGCCACAGCCGTGTTCTTGAACCACGAGCTGTTGTCGTAGGTTATCGCGAAGCTCTTCTCGAAGATCTCGAGGAACTTTTGGTCAGACGGCATTGTGAACTCGGGTTTTCCGTCGCTGTTGACATTGACCGAGAGCACGCCCGAGGCGATCCAGAATCCCGGGAGCACCGCTTTTGGCTGCGAGAGGTATCCGTAGAGGTCGGACTCGTCCATAACCGAGTCGCCGTTGAGATCCTGGCTGAAGTCCTTTACTACCGACGCGTAAGTGTCAAGCGTCCATTTTCCTGATCTGACGAGCGAATATAGGTCGTCAATCTTTTTTTCCTCGGCGAGCTTCTTGTTGAAGACGAGGACGTGCGTGTAGTCATAGCTTGTGAGGTTCGACGCGCCTATCGGGAAATAGCTCATGCCGCAGATCGACACGCACTCGTTGAGTTGTGCGTCCCAGTACGGGCGCGAAAGGTCGGCGTACCTGAGGTCGTCGGTGCTGTAGAAGAGCCTTTCCGCGGCGTATTCGAACGCGGTCGAGCAGCGCATGTTGACTATGTCGAACGAATTGTCGCCGGCGAGTATAGAGTTCCTCGCCTGATCGGTCTTGTCACTGCCGGTCTCGGTAATCGTTATTCCGAAACGATCCATGACGCGTCCCTGGCGCTTATAGATGGCGTCGTTCAGGAGCTCTCCGGTCTCCTCCTCGACCGTCCAATTGCCGTTGAACCAGGGCTGCAAACGGCTGAATATTCTGAACTCGCGCCCGGAGTAGTTCAGGTCGTCGGGAATGGCATCCTTCAAGGGGTCATTTGTGGTGGTTGGCTGTGTGCTGGCGGTCGTTCCGGGGATATCCGGATGATTTTCTGCGACTGTTCCGCACGCGCTGCAAAGCATTGTCAGCGCCAGCAGAAGAACGGTTGGTCTGATGATTTTTTCCATATTTCGTTTCCTTTCATGGCAGATTTTTATCACAGAATAATTATATCATAGCCGGGTTGACAAAAGTATGAAAATAAGGTATAATAATATGCGGAATCCACCAAAAAAGAGGAATTTTATATAAAATCGGGTTTTGCCGGGGAGGAACAGGTAGATATATTCATGAAATCAGTTTTTTGGGAATATCCAGATCTCTTTCACGCTGAACTGAAAAAGTATGATGTCTCCGACTTCGTGACAGTAAATCATGTCCACGATAAGTACGAGCTCTCACTCTGCGCGTCGGGCCATATAATTGTCGACTCGAATGATTTCCATACAGAGATAACCGCGCCCTGTCTGCTGCTCCACCGCCCATACACTGTTCATCACGTCGACACCGACCGTATACACCCATACATACGTCAGAATATCTATTTTGATATTGAGTTTCTGAACGGTGTTGACAGGTCTGTAGCCGATCCTATCCGCGTTTTCACCTCGGGCTTTCGCGGGATACCCTTGACCGAGCGTGAGCTTGAGCGTCTGGATCGGATGATCGGACCGCTGCATGACGACGAAAACGCCTGTCTGCGCCTTCCGCTGCTGATAGCGATAC
>CAKSOR010000549.1 GCA_934477985.1 uncultured Eubacteriales bacterium | reverse complement strand
CAGGCGCTCTACACCAATGTACAGTGCTGGGACATATATTTTCAGCGGCATTCGAGATTCACAAAGCATAAATTCCATATGCACAATTTTGTGGAATTCATGTTCATGTACGAGGGAGATTGTCTTAACATAACCGACACGTATACGGCAAGAATCGAGGAGGGCGATTTCTGCATAATCACGCCCGGCGCGTGCCATCTGCCGTTTGTCAAGGGCGAGAACAAGCTTGTGAACTTCTGCGTCGGCGTGGATTTTCTCTCCGGAATAATGCTGAATATCCGGGACGATTCCACGCTCGCGAATTACCTGAACTCGCAAAAAAGCGAAACGCTTCCGAAATATCTGCGTGTGAAGAGCGGCGGAGACCGCGAGGTCTTTGAGTGTGCCGAGCGGCTTATGATAGCTTTTATCGGGAAGGAGTGGTCGGCGAGTGTTTTTGAGCGGAAATGCCTGTTCTGCGATCTGCTTCTCAAGCTGATAAAGAACCGCGGCGACGATGTGGAGGAATCGCCGGACAGCTTCTTTTCATACAACATAGAGGCACGGGTCTTCGATATAATAATGAATAATTACCGGACGCTGACACTCGACGAGCTTTCAGAGCAGCTGAATTATTCGAAATCCTACATCTGCCGCGTAATCAAGCGAAAGAGCGGCGACACCTTCAGCGGCATAATCAACCGCCTGCGGGTCAGGGACGCCTGCCACATCATCAGAACGACCGACCGCCCGATCGCCGAGATCGCGTGTGAATGCGGGTTCAGCGGCGTCGAGTATTTCAATCGCGTCTTCAGGGATTTCTGCGGGGTCTCGCCGCGTGAGTTCAGGCGGACCGGAAGTTTGAGCGGGCGGATGATTAACGAGACTGTGTGAGCGCTAAAGAGAAAACAACCTTAAATCAGCGTTTCCCTATATATTGTGGGCGACCTCAGCCGGGCGATGTATGGCAGCCGCCCAGCCGCGTGACGGCGCGAGTGAATGCAGGCGTTTCTTTGCGCGGGAATAATTCCGCTGGATGTCGGCGGGAATAGCATCGGGATTTTTTAGCCGCCGCTCGGGATCGCGCCGGTTATTTCATGAGTGTCCCGTGTCGGAGAGCCTGATCACTGCTTTCGTTTCGACGCGCGGTAATCGCTCGGCGTCATATTTGTCACCTTTCTGAACGCCTTGTTGAAATTCGCGAGATTCCTGAATCCGCAGGACTGCGCCACCTCGAGGATTGTCAGATCGCTGTTCCTCAGCGTCACGACGGCGCGCTCGACACGCTGCAACAGCAGGTATTCATAGGGCGAGACACCGGTCAGTCCGCGGAATATCGTCGAAAAATGCGAACGGCTCATTCCGGCGCTCTTTGCGATGTCGTCGAGAGTTATCGGCTCAGTCAGGTTGTCGTTAATGAATCCGATGGCGTTCTGAATGTCGTCGCGGTGAATCACCACATTTGTAAACGGTTCGCCGCTTTCGCACACAAAGCCAGACGCAATGCCGACAATCAGCCGCAGCGCCAGAAGCCTGATACGGTGGCGCGACGCCTCGGCTTTTTCCTCGGTTTCGCAGAGCGCCATGATCTCGTTTATCTGCTCCTCAGATCCGCGGTACCTGTGCTCTGGCTCGGAAGCGCCGCTTATCAGCATCCGCAGCTTGCTTTGTTCGACATACTCGGAGACCGAATGCCAGAGAAAATACGAGGTGAAATAGACATTGAAGCTCGAGAGCTCGGGCGAGTCGATCGTCGGGACGCAGTGCTGTTCGTTCGGTCGGACCAGAAAGAGATCGCCGGGCTCGGCGCGGTAGGTCTTATTCTCGAGAATATAGTCTCCTGAGCCGCTTTTTATGTATCCGAGCTCGAGCTCGGGGTGCTTGTGCACGCGGAAGGCGTTGGTCTTCCGCTTTTTTGTGCTGTCAAAGAGAGTGAAGAGAAGCTGACGCGTTCCCTCGGAGTAAATTTCGATTTTCATAAGATAGTATCGGTTTTAAGTATGATTGTTGTTGAAATCGGCGAACGGACGTGATATAATAATTATACCGCAGGAAATCGCTTTTGTCAACTATTTTCATGCGGAAAACCGATACTATCTTATGATATGTTTTTGAGGAAAAAATGATACTGTGTGATTATTTCCGTTCTGAGCCTGATCTTACATGGCGGCTCGCGCCCTGCTGCGGCGTTTCGAAGGGCGTTATAAGGCTGCCGGAGGATGATGAATTCGATCTCACGTCGCTTCCCGCGCT
>CAKSOR010000548.1 GCA_934477985.1 uncultured Eubacteriales bacterium | reverse complement strand
GACGATGTATCATCTTCTGACCTTGAAATGCCCGAGTCCCTGCACAAATCCCTCGGTGGACGTCGCGAAGCTCTGTCCCGGAGTCAACGACGCGTTCGCGCGGATTTTGATGAAGGGACTCGAACAGGATCCGGCAAAGAGATATCAGACCTCCGAAAAGTTCAGAGAAGCGCTCGGAAAGATCGCGTCGTCGACGAAGTCCTTCAGGCGCACACGGCTCGCTCAGGATCTTCTGGTTCTCGCACTGACCGCCGGAATCGGAGTCGGCGCGGTGATGACATGGCGCGGCGGACTGATGAAGCTCGACGAATACGCCGCCGGAAAGATAACCGAGAGCTACGCTCTCTATAATTCCGGTGAATACGAAAAGGCGGCCGCGCTTATTAACAGTCTCTCGGAGCTTCCGTTTGAGCCGTCAGACGTCAGAATGGCCGACGCGTATTACATTTCGGGAAGCTGCTATCTCGAACTCGGCGAGCTTGACGACGCGATTGTAAACCTTGGAACATCGCTCATGTACGACAGCACCCGCCCCGCGACAATCCGCGACTACGGAATCGCGCTAGCCAGAGCCGGAAGAGTCTCAGAAGCCTCAAGATGCCTTGATCAGGCGCGCGCTAGGGGAATCGGCGACGAGAGTCTGCTCCTCCTCGAAGGCGAACTCGCCGCGTCTGAGGGTGACAGCGATAAGGCGATCGAAAGCCTTGTCGAATGCCTTGCGGCTTCGTCAAACGACACAGTGAAGGTCCGCGCGGCTCTCAGACTCGACACGATCTACGGCGAGGATAACCGGACGCCGTCAGAAAGACTCGACGCGCTCGATGTCGTCGCGAAGACTCTCCCCGAAAAGAGTATCGGCTTCGCGCAGCTCTGCGAGAGACAGGCTCAGATCTGCGTTGACGCGGCCGAGGAGAGCGGGTCGGAGAGCGAAGCCTACATCGTCAGAGCCGTCGGACTCTTTGAAAAGATAATCGACTCGGGATTCTCAACGCTGACCGAACGGCTCGACCTCGCGATAAGTCTCCAGCGGCTGGGTGAATATGAAAAGGCGGGCGAGGTTCTTCTGAAAACCGCCGATATATATCAGAGCTATCTCGTCTACAAGCGTCTGGCCTTCCTCGAACTCGACCGCCAGTTAACGCTCCCGAACGAGTCGAGATCATACAAGCTCTTTGGGGAATATTACGACAAGTGTAAAAAGATGTATCAGGAATCGACCGAAAACGGCTCGGATATGGAAATGGACTATCTTGATATGTCCTACGCCGAGGCCGTCGAAAAGGGCTGGATGTCCTGAGAAAGGGGAATTGGCATGGATATCAGTATAAGCGACTTTTATTTCTACGGCGGGATGGCGGTCTGCCTTGTCTGCCTTGTGATGATACTTATTCTCATTCCGGTCTTCGCGAAAAAGCGCAAAAGGCTGATACGCGAGATCGAAAACGGCGACTCAAATAAGCGGGGAGGCAGAAAAGCTTGAAGGAGTTCATTAAAAAGCATAAGATTCTCGTCATCTGCGTTCCGATCGTGATCCTGATCGTCGTGATGGCGATTCTCGGAGTCACGGCCTACAACCGGAATCAGGAGATAAAATCGCTTCTCAGGGAAGGCAATCGGTATATGTCGAAGTCCGACTATGAGCAGGCGATCGCGGTCTATCGTCAGACCCTGCAAATCGACAAGCGCAACGTCGAGGCGCGCATGGGAATAGCCGAATGCTCCCGCGCGGTCGGAAAGACCGATTACGCCGTCGAGGAATACTCGGCGATCATTTACGACAAACCGAAATACCCAGATTCCTACGTGAAGCTCGCCGAGATCCACATAAGCGAGGGCGAGCTTGACAAGGCCAAGGACGTAATCGAGGCCGGCAAGGACAACGCGAAGCAGAGCGACGCGATTGACGAACTCTGGGAGATCTCGCATCCCGCCGCGCCGACCGCTGATCTGAAGCCCGGAAAATATTCCGAGCGTCAGGTCGTGAATCTCTCGGCCGAGGGAACGAACCGGATATTCTATACGCTCGACGGCTCGGATTCCGAAAATGGCAGTGAATACAAGTCAAAACTCATCCTTAAAAACGGCAGAACCGACATAAAGGCCGTCGCCTGCAATAATTCCGGATTTTACAGCGACACGGCCGAGTTCGGCTATGAGATCGACATATCCGACGAGGCGGTAAAAATTGACGACGACGCAATTCTTGACGTCATAAAGCGCGACGTGATTATCC
>CAKSOR010000547.1 GCA_934477985.1 uncultured Eubacteriales bacterium | reverse complement strand
CCTCCAGCGAGCGCGGCGCGTGCCGGACGGGAGCTTCGCGCCCGCCTGCGCCTCCGAATGGATGACACATATCTAAGGAAACTCTGATTTAATGTTGTTTTTGCTCTGAAAAGCCCACAAATCCAAGCCTTTTCAGCGCAAAAACCCGATTTATTCAGCTTATCCCTAACAATCTCAAAGAAAGGAAATACCAATGTCCGATAACACAATAAAACTCACCGGCGGAAGACTCGGCTCAATGTTCGAAACCGCGACCAACGCTTTTCTGAACGTCATCGACCCGCAAAAACACGCCGACGCTTATATAGGCGTCCACCCCGGAGGCTTCGCCGAAACCGAATTCGCCGGAAAATACCTCAGCACCTGCGTTCATTACGTAAATTACTTCAGTTCACTCAATGAAACCGAAATGGCTCAGAAGGCGCTCGATCACGCAAAACTCGTCGCTGACTCTGTAATCGCGAACCAGCGCCCCGACGGCTATATCGGCGGTCTCGCCGAGGGGCAGGAGCAACACGCCTTCTCGGTCTGGAACCAGGCGTTCACAATGCTCGGTCTCACCGCTTACTACTCGCTCACCGGCGACGAGAACGCCCTCCGCTCGGCTGAACGCATCGCTGAATTCAACGCTGAGCTCTTCATGAGCGGCAAGGCCGACATCTCCGAAAGCGGCAACTTCGGAAGCCAGCACCTCTCAATCCTCCTCCCGCTCGTCCGCCTCAGCAAGGTCAGCCACAACCCCACCGTCCCGATCTTCGCTCACTACGTTGTCTCGAAGATCAAAGCCTCTGACAACAATTTCTTCTCGTTCGACTCAATCTTCGATCTCCGTTCCAAAAAGGGCATCGAGAACTTTGTCATCCTCCTCGGCATGATCGAGTACGGCGAGCGGTTCGAAGACCCCGCCGCGCTCCTCGCCTGCGAAAAATACTGGAACGAGCTTGAAGCCACCCAGATCCGCGAGAACGGCAACGGCACTCTCCGCGAGTTCTGGACCGAGAACGGAAACACACCGCGTATGCTCGACCTCGATGTCAGACCCGACGAGAACTGCGTCGCGGTCGGCTGGATCGAGTTCAGCCTCGCGCTCTACTACAAGTCCCACGACCCGAAGTATATCGACGCAGTCGAGCGCTCACTCTACAACCACCTCCTCGGCGCGATCAGCGACGACGGCACCGATTTCGCTTACTATCAGCCGAACTTCGGTCACAGAGTCACAAAGACCGCCGAGTCGATGTACAAATGCTGCCGCTACCGCGGTTACTCAGCGGTCAGCCACCTCCCGGACATGCTCTTCCTCGCCGATGGTGAGAGCATCCTGACGCTCGTCTACACCGACGCGCGCTTCGAGGACGCTGACATCTCAATCGATGAGCGCTCGTCCTACCCTTACGGAAACGAGGTCAACTTCACGCTGAATTTCAAGCGCGAGTGCCACCGCCGACTCATCCTCCGCGTTCCCGCCGCCGCGAAGGGCGTGACCGTGAAGCTCAACAACGAGATCCTCGACGCTGTACCCGAGTGCGGTCTGATCCCGCTCTCAATCAGCGCCGACGGAATCCACGAGCTCAAACTTATCTTCGACATCCAACCCGAAAAGCGCGAGGTCGAAATCGACGGAGTCAAGCGGATCGGCGTCACAAAGGGTTGTCTGCTCCTCGCTGCCGAGACCGACGGCGAACCCGATTCGGTAGTTGTTGATCGTAACGCGCCGATTGTCCGCAAAGACGGTTTCAATTTTGACATCGGCGGCGTGCCGTACACCGACTACGCTACCGCGGGACGCCAGCACAACTTCATCGTCTGGGCACGCGAAAAATAATCTTCCGCAAGCGGTTTGCGTTGGCTCTTCGACGGATTCTGACCAGATTTGTTTAATCCCATTCGCGTCACATTCTGTAGCGGATTCTCCGCGTATGCTTGCGGCTCAGCCCGCCTGACCGCACGGATGAATCGATGTCCCTGCATTGCTGCCGTTCATTTCTTCTCAAACGCTGATTTTTTTGAATGTTCTATCCCCGGTCGGAGCTCTTCACCCGGGGGATAGTTTTTCGGCAGCGTGGTGCACCGGGGCTTGCTTGGCGGCTTCAAGCCGCCAACTCCGGACGCCTTAAAGGCGTCCGGAGCAATACCATGCGCTTGTACCGAGGCGTCCGGCTTCGCCGGACGCCTCGGCGCGCCCGGGAAAAACTTCGCGCTCCGCGCGAAGCTTTTCCCGCCCGTGTCGCCGGCTCACGCC
>CAKSOR010000546.1 GCA_934477985.1 uncultured Eubacteriales bacterium | reverse complement strand
GCTCGAGCTCGCTGGCGCGAAGAAAAAGTTCAGTGAAAGTGAAGCCAGACTTGAGAGGTTGACGACTGAACTCGATGAATTGCGTGCGAAAGAGCCTGAGCGTGTAGAGCTCGACAAGAATATAACGCTTGAGGAGAGCATTCTGCCGCGCTACGACGAGCTTGAGGCGAGAAAAAAAGAGCTTTCAGACGAGTCTGAACGGCTCGCAAACGATCTGAAACTCGTCGAAAAGCTCACAAACGACGGCGTGAAGTTCAGGGAAGTGCTCGAAAAGTTCAAAAATCGCCGCAAGGAACTCGAAGATGTCGGTACGGAGCACGAACGTTTGCTGCGTGAACAAAATTCCGAGCAAATCAGACACGACAAACTTACTGAAATTGACAAAAATTACAATAAATGGATGCTTGCTGAGACTCAGCACGCGCGCGACATTGCGTCTTACAAGAGTGCGACCCGCGAATCCGACCGGCTTCGCGCCGAACTCACGGCGAAGGAGCGGGCGTTCCTCGACGAGCAGGCGGGAATTCTGGCGGCTGGGCTGGTCGATGGCGCGCCGTGTCCTGTATGCGGCTCAACCGAGCATCCGCACCCGGCGGAGGCTTCAAATTCCGCGCCGACCGAGGCTGAACTTGATTCGCTCCGTGAAAGGTCGGCTAAAGCCGACGAGAAGACGCGGAGTTCAAGCGAAATTGCCGGTGTTTCGAACGGAAAGTTGACTCAGCTGAGCGCGGCGCTGATAAGTTCGGCAGGTGAATTCTTCGAGTTGCCCGACCCGAAGACGCTGCCCGGGCTGCTCGGACGCGCTATTGAGGAGACGAATGAAAATTTGCGAAAATCAGAAGCGCGGATTGAGTCGGCTAAGAAGCGGATCGCTGAGAGAGACACTCTCGACACGCGCATTGAAAAGGGCGAGGCGGTTCTGCTCGACAATGAAAACAAGCTGAATCAGCACAAATTGAGCAGCGCCGCCGGAAAGGTCAGGGTTGCCGAGCTTGAAAAGTCAGTCGCGAAAATTGCAAGTGAACTTAAATATTCCTGCAAATCTGACGCGGTTGCGTCGCTTGACAAGAAGAGGCGCGAGCGTGACGCGATGAGACAACGGCTCGACCAGACCGAGAAGGCGTTCAACTCGGAAAACAGCGTAAAGAGTGCTCTCTTCGGTCAAATCACACAGCTTGAAAAGCAGATTTCCGGCTCGGAGACAGTCAATCTCGAAGAACTCCGCGAAAAAAATCGTGACCTGATAAGACAGAAAAACGAATTGAACTCGCGGCAAAATGAAATACTAACACGATTATCTTGCAATAAAGAAGCCGTGAAAAATATAGAAGCGGGCATTTCCGAACTCGATCGGCTCGAGAAAAAGCTGATGCTCGTGCAGAATCTGAGCAACACCGCCGGCGGAACGCTGCGCGGTCAGGACAAGCTGATGCTTGAGACATGGGTGCAGATCACCTTCTTCGACCGGATAATCAGGCGTGCAAATTTGCGTTTTTCGGTCATGTCGGGCGGGCAGTTCGAGCTTGTCCGGCGCCCTGAACCGCTTTCGACGCGCATTCAGAGCGGACTCGAGCTCGATGTCATCGACCACTTCAACGGAAGTGAGCGGAGCGTCCGGACGCTTTCGGGCGGCGAGGCGTTCAAGGCGTCGCTCTCACTGGCGCTCGGACTTTCGGACGAAATTCAGTCGGCGGCGGGCGGAATCCGGCTCGACACGATGTTTGTCGATGAGGGCTTCGGCTCGCTCGACGACGAATCGCTCTCGCAGGCGATAAGCGCGCTGAACGATCTCGCGGACAGCGACCGGCTCGTCGGAATTATCTCGCACGTCGCGGAGCTTAAGGAGCGGATTGACAAGCAGATCAGGGTCAAAAAGACCGGTCCGGAAGGCAGTTCGGTTGAAATAATTGTATAAAAGCAAAAAAATGAGAGGCTATCCTCTCATTTTTTGTTTAAAGTGTAGGTCACGTCCTTGGAGTAGATCTGCCCGATTTCGACATTTCCGACCGCGTTGATCGTGTAATCCTCGCACCAGACGCGCCCGCTCGACAGTTGTCCTTCATCGGAATCTTCCGAAATATAGACGTCGAGTCCTTCGAGCAGCAGTTCAGCGCAGCTTTTTTCGTCTGAAAAGAGAATCAGTTCACTGACCGAATTGTGGCAGCGTCCATCCGAACCAATGTACGGCGTGCGGATTGTGCCGTCGGAGTACTCGTAGTAGCGCGATTGGTCGAGCCGGTTC
>CAKSOR010000545.1 GCA_934477985.1 uncultured Eubacteriales bacterium | reverse complement strand
GTCAGCGAGCGGGGATACATATGCCCGTCGGTATCGAAATCCACGGAAACATCTACATAAACCTTCAATGAGCGCGCTTGCATAGCCATGTCCTCCATAAAAAGGGTATAGGAAATAAAGCCGGATGAAAGCCGGTTTTGAAATTATGTTTTAATGCCGGGATTGGGGATTAGAAGGCTCCGTCGTGAAGAAGTTCATCCAGGACAACGCTCTCTTCACGGGTCGGACGATGGGCTTTGGTGACTTTGCCGAGAACGCGGCCTACGATTCGGACATCATCGCCGGAGTAGAATTTCCGGAAGGGATACTTGGCCTCGTTGTGGGAATAGACGCCGTTGGAGCGGTACTCTTTGACAAAGCCCTCGCCGTTGATCACGAAAATTCCGATCTCGCCGGGTTCCAGTGTCTCGGTATGCTCGATCAGCAAATCATCGCCCGCATGTAAGGTCGGTTCCATACTGTCGCCGGTAACGGTAATAATCTCATCGGCGCGCTCGGTGATTTCATCCAAGCGGATGAATTCCTTCTCGCCGTCTACGGTGTCGCCGAGCATGTTCATCGATCCGGCAGCGGCCAGGTTCTCGTTATGGAAGATATGGGCGAATCCAGCCTGGCAGCGCTGACGGAATTCCGTGTCTTCCATATTCAATAGGTGATCGGTAAGCGCGTTGACCGCAGCCCGGTCGCGCGTATTGAGTAAGGAATAGGAGCGAATGTGGGCGCGCTGCTCGGGAGAAAGATCGTCGAGCTCGCTATGGCCGCCGAAAAACTCCGCGATGCTGATGCCGAGGGCGCGGCATATTGCCGGAACCATATTCATGTCCGGACGCGCCCGGCCAACCTCCCAGTTGCTGACGTAGTTTTTGCTGGTGCCGAGAATCCCGGCGAGATCGGGCTGGGAAAGCCCCATCTTGATCCGGTTGGTGCGAATGACCTCTCCATAGGTCGCACGGTTGAATTCCGCTGTCTTCCTCGTCTTCGCCTCTGCCAGGCTTACGATCTTCTTGTCATCGGTGGCTGCCATGTGAACGCCTCCATTCATCCTTACGCCGGTATTATAGCATTAAATTTTGATGCTGTAAATACCCTTTGGACGGCTCGAACACGATTTTACAACTTGTTCGAGTAGAAACTCGGCCCGAAATTTCGTGCAAATTTATTTTTTGTTTCCGAATGCGTGTTCGACATGTCGATTTGCAAGCCTTAAATTTTAATGCTATACTCTAACCCGTCGATACGGGAACCGCAGAAAATGATACCGAAGGGAGGCGCGAATCATGGGACGGGTTATCCTACATTCCGATCTTAATTGCTTTTACACCTCGGCGGAAATCAACGAGAATCCGGCGTTATGCGGGAAGAAGGTCGCGGTTTGCGGTAGCACGGAGAACCGCCACGGCATCGTGCTGACCGCCTCATACCCGGCCAAGCGCTCGGGCGTGAAGACAGGGATGGCGAATTGGGAGGCCAGACAGGCTTGCCCGGATTTGATCGTCGTGCCGCCGCATTACGACCTCTACCTTAAATACTCCCGTCTGATGCGGCGCATCTACCGCCGTTACTGCAATGATATTGAGCCGTTCGGGATGGACGAAAACTGGCTGGCCATTGAGGGCGTATCCAATGTGGAAAAGGACGGGCTGGAAATCGCCGAGGAAATCCGGGAAGCGGTGAAGGATGAAATCGGATTGACGGTCTCCATCGGGGTGTCGTTCAATAAGATTTTTGCCAAGCTCGGCAGCGACATGAAAAAGCCGGACGCGGTTACGGTGATCAGCGAGGCGAATTACCGGGATAAGGTCTGGCCGCTGCCGGTATCGGAGCTGCTGTATGTCGGCCCGGCCACGAAGCGAAAGCTGCGGATGCTGTCGGTGAATACCATCGGGGATCTGGCGAATTGCGAGCCGGGGATCATCCGCAGCAAGCTGGGGAAAAACGGGCTGATGCTTTGGACGTTTGCCAACGGCTGGGACTACTCCCCCGTGATGCCGTCCGAATACACGCCGCCTATCAAATCTGTGGGCCATGGTACGACATGCGTCCGGGATTTGGATACGGATTATGAGGTGTGGCAGGTCATGTACGAATTGTTCCAGGACGTGGGCCATCGCCTGCGGGATTATGGGCTGACGGCGAAGGGCGCACAGATTACCGTGCGGGACAAGGATTTGGGCTGGCGGCAATACCAGCACCCGCTGCATTACCCGACGCAAAGCCCGCTGGAAATCGCCCAGGCCGGATACGCGCT
>CAKSOR010000544.1 GCA_934477985.1 uncultured Eubacteriales bacterium | reverse complement strand
AGGCTGGCGCACGTGAAATGTACGACATCGACGAGAACGGCAATACCCCCGCAAAGTTCGGCTACGTCACCCTTTCGGGCGATAAGGTTTCGCTTCCCAAGAAGGCAGATCCCGCGGCTGCAAAAACCGCTGATATGGGCGTTATCGTCTCGGCAATCTCGCTCGCGATGACCTCCGGCGCACTCGTAGTTCTCAAGAAGAGAAAGTAATCAAAAAACTGAAAAGTTTAAAAAAGCCGCTTGTTTCGGGCGGCTTTTCTATTGACAAAACCGAATTCGTGTGGTATAATAAAATGAAAGAAAATTCGGGAGGAAAAACTATGCAATACAGAGAATTTGTTGACGGAATAAAAATCTCGGCGCTGGGTTTCGGCTGCATGCGCTTCGAGACCGAAAACGACGAGATCATCGAACCGAAGGCGATCGAAAACCTGCGCTACGCGATAGATCACGGCGTAAACTACATCGACACGGCATACGTTTACCACAAAGGTAAAAGCGAGGTTCTCCTCGGCAAAGCGCTGAAGGACGGTTACCGCGAGAAAGTGTACATAGCCGACAAAATGCCGGTCTGGATGGTCGAAAAACCAGAAGATTTCGACAAACTATTCCAGGAGCAGCTCGACCGTCTGGACACCGACCACATCGACTTCTACCTGCTTCACTCGCTCGGAAAAGATACTTTCCATAATAAAGTCGAGAAATTCGGTCTGATGGAGAAGATGCGCGAGCTCAAAAAAGCCGGAAAAGTCAGCTACATCGGCTTCTCGTTCCACGACTCGACCGAGGTTTTCCGCGAGATCGTCGACAAATATGACGGCTGCGACTTCTGCCAGATCCAGTACAACTACATCGACACCGACCATCAGGCGGGCACGGAAGGACTCGAATACGCGGCGTCGAAGGGCTTAAAGGTCGTGATCATGGAGCCGCTTCTCGGCAGCGCACTCGCAAATCTTGACGATAACGTCAAATCCGCGCTTCCGAAAGACGCAAATCCTGTGCAGATCGCACTCGACTTTCTCTGGAGCCGCCCCGAAATAGGCGTCGTCCTGTCGGGAATGACCTACAGAAAACACCTCGAGGACAACCTCCGCTACGCCGACGAGTCGAGAATCGGCAAGCTTACCGACCACGAGCTCGAATGTCTCGCCCGCGCGAAGGCGATCCGCGAAGGAAACCTGCTGGTCCCCTGCACCGGCTGCAAATATTGCATGCCCTGCCCCGGCGGACTCGACATTCCTGGCATCTTCAAAATTTATAACAAGACCGCCCCATCGCTGGGACTCGACCCGAAGCCGGAATACGAAGCGCTTGAGGTCAAAGCCGACGAATGTCTCGGCTGCGGCGCGTGCGAGGAAGTATGTCCGCAACACATAAAAGTGCGCGAAATGATGCAGAACTGCGCAAAAGCGTTCGAAAATTAACAATTCAGACAAACCTCATCCGCGCGACCGCCATCCGGACCTCGATTTTCCGCGGCAGATCGAAAAACCGCGGGCAATTTTCGAAAATTCCCGAGTAAACTGCGTCGAGCCCCTCATCTTCAACAAGTTCATAAACCGAATCAACCAGCGCGTCGAGCCTTTTCGGCGCGCTTTTGACTTTTTCGAACCGATCGTCGCAGAGATTCATCATCGCGCGGAGCAGAAAACCGACCATATTCGCCTGCGCCGCAGTCGCGAGCCCCGCCAAAACACGCACGTCGATCTGCTCGCGCCCGACCAGAATAAACCCGGTCTCGGAGAATTCGAGCCTTTCCCCGCCGAAAATTTCGGGATAAGATGTAAATTTTTCATCAACTATTCGCGGCGATTGCGTGAACGAAGCTCCCTCCTCAACAATTTCCGCCCGTCCGGCAAGCTCACGAGCCCTGTTTGTAACATTTTTAAGAACATATTCATCCATCAGATAGACCCGGTCGGCAACCGACAGATACTCGCCCGACCCGCCGATGACCAAAATCGTCGAAATTCCCTGCTCAGCGAGCTGATTTGCGCGGTCGGTGAACGGCGTGATCGGCTCGCGCGCGATCAGCTTCTTCATAAGCTCGTCGCGGATCATGAAATTCGTCGCGCTGCGATCCTCGTCGATCAGCAAAAGCTTCGCTCCGAAATCAATCGCCTCGACAATATTCGCCGCCTGCGACGTCGACCCCGACGCGTGCGTAGTCGAAAACTTTTCCGGATCGCCACCCGGAAGCCACCTGATGAACGCCGAAATATTGTCGTTTTGTACACTGCGCCCATCC
>CAKSOR010000543.1 GCA_934477985.1 uncultured Eubacteriales bacterium | reverse complement strand
CCTCCTACCTCGTCGAAATCGAAAAAGCCGGTTACTACCCGGTTGCCGGCAACAACGTCCCGATCTTCGCCGGAATCACATCGATCCAACCGGTCGAGATGATTCCCCTCGCCGAAAACGACTCAGACAATGTCTATCCCCGCTCGGGCCTGATCACCTCCGAGGGAGAAAATCCCGATCTCCGGGGGTGAGCCGATGCCTTCCTACCCTTACATTCCCTCGACTATCACCGTTCACTTAGGACCTCCCGGCTCGGATGCGCCGAACGTCACAGTTCCCTTCCAGGACTACATCGCCAACGTCGCCTCGAGCGAGATCTACCCCACCTGGCCTGAAAACGCCATCCGTGCCAATATCTACGCCCAGATTTCCTTCGCGCTCAACCGGATCTACACCGAATACTACCGCAGCCGCGGCTATGACTTCGACATCACCAACTCGACCGCCTACGACCAGTCATTCGTCAACGGCAGGGATATTTTCGAGAACATCAGCCAACTGGTCGGCGAGATATTTGACACTTACATCTACCGCCAGGGCTCAATCGAGCCGCTCTTCGCACAGTATTGCAGCGGAACAACCGTCACCTGCGACGGACTTTCGCAATGGGGGACTGTCACACTCGCCGAGCAGGGGCTGACGCCGTATGAGATTCTCCAGCGTTACTTCGGAAACGACATCAACCTCAATTTCGACACTCCGGTGCAGACTCCGGTCGCTTCGCTTCCCTATCGCGCGCTCAGACCCGGCGAGGTCGGCGAGGATGTCCGCACCGCTCAGATAAGGCTCAACCGTATTTCGGCGAACTACCCCTCAATCCCGAAGATCTACCCGGTCGACGGCATCTACTCTACCGCCACCGAGGACGCGGTACGCGAGTTTCAGCGCATCTTTGACCTTCAGGTCGACGGGATAATCGGCAAGAGCACCTGGTACAAGATAATCCAGATCTATGACGGCGTTAAGCGGCTTAACGAGCTTGATTCCGAGGGGCTCTCGCTCGGTGAGATACAGCGGCAGTTTCCCGAGGTGCTGTCCGAGGGGGACACCGGGATCTATATAAAGCAGCTCCAGTACTTTCTCTCACTTGTCGCTGAGAACACAGATGAGATACCGACTATCGCGATCGACAGCGTGTTCGGACCTGAGACAAGGCAGGCAGTCGAGGCTTTCCAGCGGCTTTACGGTATTCCGGTCACCGGAGTTGTCGACGCCGAGACCTGGAACACGCTCTTCAATGTTTACCGCGGAATAGTCACGTCGTCGCCAGAGTATTACACCGGAATCCCGATAACGCCCTATCCGGGCTACGCACTCTCACTCGGGATGCAGAACAACGAGGTCAGGATATTGCAGGGGTATCTCTCGCGGCTTTCCGAGACCTATCCTCAGATACCGCCGGTTGAGGTCAGCGGAGTGTTCGGCACGGCGACGCGCGACGCGGTCTACGCGGCGCAGCAGCTGTTCGGGCTTCCGGTTGACGGCATTGTGCGGATAAATACATGGAACGCGATCAGCGACGCCTACCGGGATCTGCTCTACGGCGAATACGCGTCGGATGGGCAGTACGGAGGAACAACGCTCTCGGAAAAATGATGGAGGTGATCATATGAGAGACATAACAAGGGATTTTGATTCGATCTACGCCGCTCAGAAGTATCTGAACAAGCTGCATTACTCGTCCGGCGGCGAGATACCGCTCGTTCACCCGGACGGAATCTTCGGTGCCGAAACAACCGCCGCGGTCAAAAAATTCCAGGAGCTGTATGGTCTTCCTGTGACCGGCGAAATTGACCTTGCGACCTGGAACGCGATTTATCAGTCATATCTGCTCGCCGAGAAGGAGAGCGCGCGTCCGGAGCCGCTGCGGGTCTACCCGGATACGCCGGGCTACGAGCTGACGCCGAACGAGCGGTCTGATATAACGGCGATAGTGCAGTTCGTCCTGCGGCTTTTAGCCGACGTTCACACGGGCATTGAAGGAAAGCCGCCGACAGGTGTCTACGATCCCGACACGATGAAGGACATCACCGAATTCCAGAGGATTCACGGGCTTCCGCAGACCGGAATCGTCGACCGCCGCACCTGGGACGCGCTCGCCGAAGCATACGACCGTGCCAACAAGTGACAGACCTTCAAGCTGACGTCGTTCTTTTATGTAAGTGAGTGCCCGGCTGGCGCCCCGGCGGC
Source organism: uncultured Eubacteriales bacterium (assembly GCA_934477985.1). Classification (GTDB taxonomy): domain Bacteria; phylum Bacillota; class Clostridia; order Oscillospirales; family CAG-272; genus Flemingiibacterium. The sequence continues at coordinate 67 of CAKSOR010000543.1, read as the reverse complement.
ATAGCCGCCGGGGCGCACCCGCGCCGCGCCAAGCGCGGCGCGGGTGTCGTGGCCCCACCCCCACCCC
>CAKSOR010000542.1 GCA_934477985.1 uncultured Eubacteriales bacterium | reverse complement strand
GCACCAGCTCTCGAAGCTCCCGCGCGAGGAATGGGACAATTTCCTCGACTGGCTCTGGGATTTCGAGTTCATAAAGCTCGGTCTGCCCGCGCCCGATGTCGTGATTTTCCTCGAGCTGACGCCTGAGCTCTCGCACGAGCTCGTTGAAAAGCGCTCCGAAATGACCGGGCGGAAGATGGACATACACGAACGCGATGAAAATTACATGCGCAAGTGCTACGACGCCGCCGTTTACGCGTCCGAAAAGCTCGGCTGGGAGCGGATAAAGTGCTACAACGAGGCTGGAATGCGGTCGCGCGACGCCATCGCCGCCGAGATTGCAGAGCGGATCGCCGAGCGCACTGACATAGTTTTGTAAATTCTCGATTAAAATTTGCAATTTATCCAACAATTCCGGATGATTTTGCGGTATAATAATAGGTAGGTAATTTGCAACAAAAGGTAGTTATTTTTGTTTGGAGGAATTTGTCATGACATATTTATTTTTAGCCGAGGGGTTTGAGGAGATTGAGGCACTCTGCCCGCTCGACCTTCTGAGGCGCGCCGGGGTTGAGGTCGCGACGGTCGGCGTCGGTGGTAAAAATGTCCGCGGCGCACATGGAATCGTCGTTTCGGCTGACATTTCGACGGCTGAGGCGGAGAAAATGCTTAAAAAAGGCGCTCCGGAGGCGGTGATTCTGCCCGGCGGCATGCCTGGAACGCTTAATCTCAAGAAAGATAAGGTCGTGAACGAATTTATTGATTCGGCTTACGAGAATGGTTCTATAATTGGAGCGATTTGCGCCGCGCCGTCGATTCTCGGCGAGAAGCGCATTCTTTCGGGCTGTGAAGCGATTTGCTTCCCGGGCTTTGAGGATTCGCTTGCAGGCGCGACGATTTCGGCGAAATCGGTCGTCCGCGACGGGAACATCATCACCGCGAAGGGGATGGGCGTCGCGCTGCAATTCGGACTCGAGCTCGTTTCGGCACTTGTCTCGCCTGAAACGGCGGCTGAACTGAAGGCTTCGGTTCAGGCTGAATAAAAGTTCACAAAAAGGATATATAATGTACGAAATTCGCAAGAGAAAAAACGAGATTCGCGAGAAGTACCGCGCTCTTCGACGTGCGCTCGATCCGGGGCTGAAGGTGGAATTTGACGCGAAAATCTGCGAGGCTTTCATTTCGTCGGCGACTTATCGCTACGCGGCGGTTTTGCTGCTTTACGCGCCGAAGGCTGAGGAGGTCGATGTCATGCCGATCGCCAGAAAGGCGCTTGCCGACGGGAAAAAAGTCGCGTTTCCGCGCTGCGTAACCGGCACGCACGACATGAATTTCCATTTTGTGGAAGATCTTGACCGGCTTGAGCCGGGGGCTTACGGGCTTTTTGAGCCGCCCGCGTCGTTTGAAATTTACGATCGCGCGTCGACTCCGCCCGCGGCTTGTGTCGTTCCGGCGCTTGTCTACGACAAACGTGGCTACCGACTCGGCTACGGGAAGGGGTACTACGACCGCTATCTGGGCAGTTTTACCGGTTCGAAGGTCGGTTTGGTTTACAGTTCGTTCATAGTTGACGAAGTTCCGCGAGGGAGATTCGATCTCTCGGTCGATTTCATCGTCACAGAACGCGGGATTCGGGTCAAATGAAGCTGAAACCGACTTTATCCGCGCCGACGCTCGTCATCGTCGTCATGCTGATGCTCGCGGCGTCGCGGCATTTCGATCTGCGGCAGCTCAGCTATCAGGAAAATGTCTGTCTTGCCGTTATTGTGCTGGAAATTCTGATACTTTTCGTACCGACGGCGTTTTACATCCGGCTTCATGATGGGCAAAATGACGAAAATCTTATCACAAGGATGCGTCTTAAGCCGTTCGGACTTGAAAAATTGCTCGCGACCGCGCTCGCCGCGCTGACTATTGTTCTCGGAACAGTGCTTCTGAAGCTGCTTTTGCATTCGCTCGGCGCGATTGACGGCGAATATTCTGTCTGGCGGTCGTTTCTCGTCGGAAATGAGCCAAACGTTGTTTATAGTTTGCTCACATTTTGCGTCATTCCGTCGGTCGCGGAGGAAATTTTGTTCCGCGGCGTGCTCTGCGTTGAGTACGAAGGAAGCGGGGCTTTGACAGCTGTAGTGCTTTCGGCGGGGCTTTACGCGATGTTCGGGCTCAATCTCGGCTATTTTCCGATACTTTTCTTCGCCGGTCTCGGTTACGGGCTCGTTTACTACATGACTCGATCGCTGTTTTGCCCAATTATTTGCCATTTATTGGTATGTGTGATC
>CAKSOR010000541.1 GCA_934477985.1 uncultured Eubacteriales bacterium | reverse complement strand
ATGGCGTTCCGACACTACGGAAACGTCCTTTCGGGCTCGGTCATCTCGGTACTTGTAGCGGCGGCTCTGCAAGGGTTGTCGTCAATCATTCTCGGATGGCTTCCGGGCGTGCTCGGCAGCTTCCCGCTCCTGCAAATAGGTATCCCCGCGGTACTCTCGATCTACTTCGACGTATTCAGCGGACTGTTGCAGGCGTTCATTTTCGCGATGCTGACCATGCTCTACATCGGCAGCGGATTCCCGGCTGACGACTGGGAAATTCTACAGGCTAAACACAAAAAAGCCACAGTTAATTAAATTTCGGAGGAAACAAAAATGCTTGAACTCGCAATAGGTATCATCTTAGGCGGCTGCGCGCTCGGCGCGGGCTGCGCAATGATCGCAGGTATCGGACCTGGTATCGGTGAAGGAAACGCCGTCGCAAAGGCGTGCGAAGCAATCGGACGTCAGCCTGAATCCAAGGGCGCTGTCACGACCACGATGCTGATGGGCTGCGCGATCGCTGAGACCACCGGTCTTTACGCGCTTGTCATCGCTATCCTTCTTATCTTCCTCGCTCCCGGACGCTTCGTCGATCTTCTCCTCAGAAGTATATAAGAGGCTTTCGGAATGCAGACGCTGGAAGTTATTTCTGTAAATATCTGGCAGATCATCATTTCGCTGGCAAACCTTGTGATCCTTACGCTCATCTTAAAGAAGTTCCTTTACTCTCCGGTCAGAAAGATGCTCGCACAGCGCCGTGCCGTGATTGACACGCAGTACGCCGACGCCGACAAGGCGAAAGCCGACGCGCTCGCCTCGAAGCAGAGCTATGAGGACAAGCTCCTCACCGCGAAGTCCGAAGCCGACAAGATCCGCGCCGACGCCGTCGCCGAAGCCGACAGACGCTCCGACAAAATGCTGACCGAGGCGAAGGACAAGGCAGAAGCCATTGTCCGCCGCGCCGAGGAGGAAGCGGAGCTCGAGCGCCGCAAGACGGCAGACGATGTCAAGCGTGAGATCGCCGACGTCTCGACGGCTCTCACCGAGAAGCTCATCGGGCGCGAGCTCGACGACAAGGCTCACCGTGAGATCATCGACGACTTCATAAACGAGATCGGTGAATCGAAATGAATGACGTGAGCAAGGAGTACTCGGAGGCGTTGTTTTCGCTCGCCGCCGAGAAATCAAAGGAAAAGGAATACGCCGAGGCGCTCGCTGTCCTGAAGGGGCTGATCAGCGAGAACCCGAAGTTCATCGAGCTGCTCTCGTCGCCCTGCGTATCGCTTTCTGAGCGTAAAAATGTCATCGACACCGTCTTCAACGGCGGCAACGAGATCGAAACTAATCTCGCGTCCTTTATGAAGCTCCTCTGCGAAAAGGGGCATGTGGGCGAGATTCTCGACATAATCGACGAGACGACAAAGATGCTCAAGGCGGCGGAGGGAGTTTCGACGGCGTATGTGACGTCGGCAATTGAGCTCAGCGACGCCGAGCGTTCGGCGCTCGCCGGAAAGCTCGCAAAGAAGCTCGGACACAGAGTCGAGCTGGTCTGCGATGTCGACAAATCGTTGCTCGGCGGAGTCATCGTGAAGGTTGACGGCAACATAATCGACGGAAGCCTCAGATATAAACTACAGAGTATAAAAGAAATTATTAGTTAAGTCGTATTTCCCGGAAAGGAGAAATCTGCGAAAATGAATTTAAGACCCGAGGAAATCAGCGGCATCATCAAAGATCAGATCAAGAACTACAACTCGAAGATCGAGATGGCTGAGACCGGAAGCGTCATTCTCGTCGGCGACGGCATCGCGCGAGTCTATGGGCTGAGAAGCTGCATGGCGAGCGAGCTGCTTGAGTTTGAGGACGGCAGCTTCGGAATGGCTCAGAACCTCGAGAACGAGACAGTTTCTGTCGCTATCCTCTCGGATAAGAACAACATCCGCGAGGGTACACAGGTGCGCCGCACCGGTCGAGTCGTCTCTGTCCCGGTCGGCGAGGCCATGATCGGACGAGTAGTCGACGCGCTCGGACAGCCGATCGACGGAAAAGGTCCGATAAACACGACCGAGACCCGTCCGATCGAGCGTCAGGCACCCGGCATCATCGAGAGAAAGAGCGTCAGCGTGCCGCTTCAGACCGGCATAAAGGCTATCGACTCGATGATACCGATAGGACGCGGTCAGCGTGAGCTGATCATCGGCGACCGCCAGACCGGTAAGACCGAGATCGCCACTGATACAATAATCAACCAGAAGGGGCAGGGAGTCATCTGCATATATGTCGCTATCGGAC